>JAFSTJ010000639.1 GCA_017450525.1 Victivallales bacterium
GTGTGGCCTTTGCAAGCACATATTGCATAGTGTCCTTTGCTGCAATGTTGCCAGGGACGGGATGCGACTTTGTCTCGATCCAGGTTCCCACGCCTCCATCTGGCTGCTGTCCTGCAAGCAACTCTCTAAGCCCCCATTCCGCCTCGTCAAGAATGTCCGCGATGCCATTGTTGTTTTCAGGAATATTCAGCTGCCCGTCACGGAAATTCTCCTTTTTCATGATATAGACCGCGCATAGGTCATTGACGATGTTGAGGTGCATTGGCCTGCGGTCATAGTCTGCCGCATCATGCCATCCTCCCTCAAGACGCAGCATCTTGTAATTTTTATTTTCCATTCCCTCCAAGTCGCATCGTATGATATCGAACCACTTTACCTTGGGTGTAAGCTTGCCTTCCTCACTGGCAAAGGTGCCCCGTACAACATTTGCATGGCATTTTCCCGCTGTCCAGTGTGTGTATGGTTCTATCTTGGCGAT
Organism: Victivallales bacterium; assembly: GCA_017450525.1. Taxonomy (GTDB): domain Bacteria; phylum Verrucomicrobiota; class Lentisphaeria; order Oligosphaerales; family Oligosphaeraceae; genus RGIG3456. The sequence goes on from JAFSTJ010000639.1 coordinate 479, forward strand.
GCCGCAGCGCTTCTGGTAAAGTCCCCCGCAATGCACGCGGAATGCCTCTTCAGCAGCCCATTTGCTTATGCGGAACGCCTGACTTCTGCCAATGCCAGGAATTCTCAGATAATATTCGCCTTCCTTGGTGAATTCGCTGAAGTCCAGCTCGTATGTATTCTCGCCTGTGAAAGGGGTGCCTTCCTTGGTGAATCCATCCTCTCTTCTGGGCACGAGGCCACCTGGCACATCTTTATGCAGGACAATTTGCCCGCTTGCCGCGTCAAGCAGCTCCCAGGATGTAATGGGGGCCTTTGGCTTCCATGCACCGTATTTGGGACCAAGCCAGGCACCTATATACGCGAACTTGGGCGCATCAGGCAGATATCCCACCTGGTTCACCTTGAACAGCCTGCTCTCCTTGTTTTCGTCGTAGCCATTTATTGGCTTGTCACTAATGCGAAAGCAAGTGTGAATAATCCTGGCTTCGAGTTTCTTTGCTAGCGGGTCTTTCAGACCATTGGGCACTGGCCAGTAGCCAGCTTCGGATGCGAGTTTTTTACCTTCCTGGTCATCATCAGTCTGGTACACGCTGGTATATGGATCAAGAAAAGTCAGCATCATGGCTGCCAGCATTATGAAGCCATTCATAGTTGTTTCTCCTATTGTATGTCTGGCGCGGCGGGGTGCCTGCTCAGGTTGTTTTTTGTCTATGTGGAGCGTGATTGCGACGCCCGCGCCCACATAAGCGAGCCCACATCTTAAATCGCAGACTCTACTCCAGCAGTTCCTTCAGGCTTTCAATCGTGACTGGTTTCAGCAGAATGCCAGTGAAGCCCTGTTCTTTGTATGACTTAGTGGCCTCAACGTCTGCAGTTATTACATATACAGGCAAATCTTTGAAAGTCTCATCGGCTCTGATTATCTTTATCAGTTCCTCGCCGCTCATCTCAGGCATCCACATATCCGTAAGCACAATGTCAAAAGCTTCACCTCCCTGATTTTTCAGCGTCTCCATGGCTTCGACACCATTACTCGCCATGACAATATCAAAGTCCCCCAGTTTTTTCAGCATGGCTTTGAGTACCAGCAGGTTGGTCTTTTGGTCATCCACCAGGAGTAGTCGGTGGCATTTCCGTTTTGTCACAAGCTTTTCGATTGTGGTGGTATTGTTTTTA
>JAFSTJ010000640.1 GCA_017450525.1 Victivallales bacterium
CAAGGAGAAAAACCATGGCAGACAAGAAAGAAATCTTTGCAGATGGCATTGGCCAGATTCACTTCGCAGGCGGCATGGTCCGCATGGACCTGATGACCTTGCAGCCCACAGAGGAAGGCAAGGCCCCCGTACCCGAAACCAACGTTCGCTTGATTCTCCCTCCACAGGGTTTCCTGGCAGCCTTCAACTCAATGCAGCAGTTGATTGACAAGCTGGTCGAAGCTGGCGTTGTCAAGAAGAACGAGAATCAGCAGTAACACGCTGAAGCGGGCGCATAGCGTTCGCTAAGTCTGAAAGCGTAGAGGCAATCGCCTCTGCGCTTTTTTATTTTATCCACAGATTTGCACAGATTTGCACAGATTAGTTTCATTTCAACAAAGTGTCCCGAATGGACATAGATTCATCATTTTTCTTGCGCTTGAAAGCATTGCCTTAAAGCTCAAGAAAAAGCGCAATCTGTGATAATCTGTGCGAATCTGTGGTTAAAATTCATCTAGAAACCTCCACTGTACCATGTTCAAAGCGATAGACCTTGTTGCAGGATGCAATGGTAGAAAGGCGGTGTGCTACAATGATCAGCGTATGAGTGCCGCGCAATGCCTCTATGGAGGACACCACTGCGGCCTCAGTGTCATTGTCCAATGCAGATGTTGCCTCGTCAAACACCAGCACACTTGGCTTTCTATAGAGTGCCCGCGCAATGCCGATGCGCTGCCGCTGCCCACCTGAAAGCAAAACCCCGTTTTCTCCAACAATGGTGCGGTCACCTTCTGGCAACGAGGCAATGAAATCGCTCAATTGCGCAGAAGCGAGCGCATTCTGCAACGCGTCCTCATCCACGTCTTCAGGCGCAATGCCCAGCGCCACATTGGCCCTGATGCTGTCATCCAGCAAATAGATGTCCTGCGGCACAAAGCCCAGCAATGCCTGCCATCCTGGCAGGTTGTCCTGTATGTCCTTTCCGTCCACGGTGATTTTGCCCTGGCTAGGCGTGAAAAGGCCAAGAATTAGTTCAGCCATGGTGGTTTTACCTGAGCCAGTGGTGCCCACAAAACCCACGGAAGAGCCACATTCTATCTGGAATGAAACATCCTTCAGCACTGGTTCGGATGCATCTGGATAGGAAAAACTGAGTTGCTCTATGGAGAGTATTTCCCTGAAATCCATCTTCACAACTTCATCAGGCAACTCCACCATATCAGCCTCCAAGCCACGCATATCATTGGCAAGTTCGGCCAATGCGCTGGAGTTGTAGCGTAAAGTTGAAAAGAACAGCATCATTTCCGTAATGCAGCCCTTCAGCCTCGCCAGCGAGGCAGCCATCAATACAAGGGTCGGCGCCACCATCTGGGGCGTCCTACCACCTGCAAGCAAAATAGCAAAGGTGCCCACCAGCACCAGTACCGTAAGCAATTCCATAGCTGGCCACAGATTCTTCTGCGTGGTGTTAAGTATACGCATTGCCATTGCCTGCTGCTCAAGTTCCTTGTGCAGTTTCTGGGTGAATTTTCCGCGACAACCTAGAATAATTGCCTCCTTCAGAGTATGCATGCCTTCCGTAAGCAACTTCACTACACTCATTCTGGCACTGTATGCCAGGCGACCCTGCTGTTCTATGCGACGACGAGACAGAAGCATAAATGCGCCGCCAAATAATGCTAGCACTCCAAATGCTGAAAGCGAAACTTTCCAATCGAAAAATGCCAGCAAAAACAGTATTGCCAAGGTGACAAGGCTATTGCGTATAAGACTTGTCAACGGTGAAAGCACGCCCTCTATAAGTCGTTCTGTCTCAGAAGAGACGCTATTTATCAGTTTATTGGAATTTATACCGCGCACAATTCCGTATGGCACCTGCATATATGCCTTGAATATCCTGCTTCCCAGGGCAATCTGCCTGTTGCGCAGTATCCGCTCCTGGAACCAATGCAGCGTCATGAAATATATTGTACGCAAGAAGAACATGCAGAGCAGTACAATGCTGCCCTGCAACGGAAATTTCTCCTGGCTGAAATATTGAAGAAGCCTGCCATCCAGCCCATTCATCAGGCCAGACACGAATATGGGTATGGCCGCCAGCGTAATCATCTCAATTAAGCTGCCGATAAGCATCAGTACCACTAGCAGCGCAAAACGCAGGCGGTCGCTCCTGCTGAAAATATAGCAAAAGTCAGCGTACACTTTCCGCCTCCTGATATAGCTCTTCCAATTGCTGGGCAACATTTTGCGGCGTTATGCCTGCAAGGCAGGAATACTGCCCTTCCACCAGCGGACAAGTGCGCTTGAAGCAGGGGCGGCATGCCTTGTCAGAAACCAGCAAGCGCCATTGCGCACCTATGGGTCCCGTTGCCACTGGATCCGTGGAACCAAATATAGCTACGCCAGGCGTGCCCAGGGCCGCTGCTAGATGCATGGCACCTGAATCATTGGCGACTACAGCCTCGCAGGCGGACAGCACTGCCATAAGCTGCGCCAGATTAGTCCTGCCCGCCAAGTCCATGGAGCCTGGCAACTGCGCACTAAGCTGTGCAGTGGTGGTTGCCTCTTTCGCAGTGCCTACAAACACGATTTTCCTGCCCTGTGCAAGCTGCTGTTTAGCCAATTCCAGGAAATGTTCCATGGGCCATTGCTTGGCGGGACCATACGCCGCGCCTGGTGCCAATGCCAGCCACCCTTTGCCTGATATGCCAAAATCCGCCGCCAGCTGAGCATCCACTTTCAATGCAGGATATGAAATGCCAGGCTGCAACTTTACAATTGATGAGACCAGTTCCAGATAATAGAAAAGCTGGTGCCTGTCCACCGCGCCTTTTGCGCGAGGCCATTCAGGTATCGTATGTGTCAACATCCATCCACGGAAACGCCCGCTCCTGCCGACTTTCTGGGGTATTCCACATCGGCACACGTCCATCGCCGAACCGAATGAATTTGGAAAGACAAGCGCCACTCCAGGCGCCAGACGCCGCAACACTTTGCGCTCATCGCCAGATACATGCTTGCCCTGCATGGGTATAACCATGTCAACCCAGGGACATGCCGACCACAATGGCGCCAAGGCGGCAGGGCACAATACAAAGAAGCCGCAGGCGCGAGGCAAAGCACGACTTGCCTGCCAGGCCGCTGGCAAGGTCATCAACGCATCGCCAAGCCAGTTGGTGGAGCGCAGAAGCAGACCATTACGCCACTTCAGCTGGAACGGCTCACGCCCTGGTATGGCGGGTATGTTCGGTACGTATTTCATTATAAGCGCATAAGATAAAATAAAAAAGGCGTCTGTCAAAATGACAAAGACGCCTTTTTAGGGTGCAAATCTGCCTGCAGATGGCAAGGACTGTGTTTTTCAGTACCTGTCCATATAGTTGTTCTTGTAGTTGTTTGGTGGAGCCTTGACTTCTGTGCCAGTGGTGAATGGATCCAGCTTATACACATTGCAATCCGTAGTCATGTGCGGATTGAAATAATTGCGGCTGAATTGTGCCATGGTCTTCTCGTTGCTGACATGCCCGTCCGCCCAGCATACATTGGTTGACGCACCATGGGGCGCTGCCAGAATGCCGCCATGGGTATTGCTGTCATTTCTGGCATATTGGTCATAGAAGATGTATCTGCCACCGCCACGGTATTCGCCATTGAAAACCTGTGCATCGGCAGTTGTGACTTCATGCTGCGTCTCAGCAAACACTATGGTTGCTGAAGGCTGGGCAATGACCTGCTGGAATGCTGGTCCCTCAAAAATGCCCTTTGCAGCGCTGTTGTAACGTCCTGAACTTCCGATGTGGTTGCTGTTATAGCCATAGCTCACATTGGAGCCTTGGGTATCTCCTAGGTCTTTGCCTTGCTTCCTGCCAGCGGTAGCATAAGTGGACACATCATTGGTATCATAAAGAAAACTGGTATCGTTGATGGCTCCGCATCTTACCATAATATGGCACCACTTGGGATTAAAAGTCTCCGTGCCTTGCTTTGTGGTGGAGGAGGGCACATAGCGCCCATCGTGGTCATCTGTGTACATTGCTATGGATAGCCCCAGCTGCTTCATGTTGTTCTGGCATCCAGAATTGTATGCCTTCTCACGCGCCTTGGCCAATGCTGGCAGCAGCATGGCCGCCAAAATCGCTATGATGGCTATGACCACCAGCAATTCAATCAAAGTAAAACTCCTTCTCATTTCTATGCCTCCAAATTATCGTTTTCTACGTAATCAATCGCTTTTGCCTAATTATACCAAACTAAACCGCTTTCTGCAAGTGGGCAAGGGCTTTTTTCCATAGGCAAACCCAAAAAGAGCATTCATTCAGAATTAAATTAGCCGTGGCAATAAAATAGCTCTTTTATTCTACTGCGAAAAATGTCTTTCTCCCAATGTTACTCCAATTTTCTCCATAATTCTTGAGATTCCAGTCTATTGCTAGAAAGAATTTTTATGGATATCCGTAAAAATTCTTTCTTATTTGTTTGCAAAACAGAATTGTCATGTTATTTTAGAAAGGATTTTCACGGATATCCATAAAAATTCTTTCTTTTTTATCATTACAAATGGAACGGGATTTATATCTTAAACAACTGCTTTCGCGGATGGGAAATGGCCTTATCAAGGTCATTACAGGCATACGTCGTTGTGGCAAATCCTATCTGGTGTTCACGCTTTTTAGAAATCATCTACTAAAGGAGTGCGGCGTCCCTCCAGAACGTATTATTGCTCTGGCATTGGATGATGATATCAACATCAAGCAAAGGAATCCTCTGCACCTTGGCAAGTATATACGTGAACGCGTTACCAATGATAGTGAACGCTTCTATGTGCTGATTGACGAAATCCAGTACTGCCATCGCATCAAAAATGTAAGCATAGATGAAAAACTGGTTGCACCAGAAGAACGAGATTCACTATACATTACGTTCTATGATGTACTTAACGGACTACTACGTCTGAAGAACGTTGATATCTATGTCACGGGAAGCAATTCCAAAATGCTTTCGGATGATGTCAAAACCATTTTTCGTGGGCGCGGCGATGAAATTCGCATCCATCCTTTCTCATTTTCAGAATACCTTGCCTGTGTACAGGGTGACAAGTTGGATGCATGGGAAGACTATATGGTGTATGGCGGGATGCCACTTGCAGTACTGGAGAAAAATACGGCAAGACGACGTTCCTATCTTACAGACCTATACGAGGAGGTGTATCTGAAGGACCTTGTGGAACGAAACGACATTCGAAACCTCCCATTACTGGAAAGTCTGCTGGATACCTTGAGTTCCTCAATAGGCTCCCTGACCAATCCCACCAGGCTAGCCAACACTATCAATTCTTTAACTGGGCAAAAAGACACGACTGCCAATACGGTGGAACTGTATATCCGCTATCTGATGCAGGCTTTCCTCTTCGGAAAGGCCAAACAGTATGATATCAAGGGAAAAAAATACCTTGAGACACCATACAAGCTATATTCTGAGGACGTGGGAGTACGAAATGCGCGCTTGAACTGGAGACAGCAGGAACGTACGCATTTGATGGAGAACATCATCTATAACGAACTGGTAAGGCTAGGCTATGCGGTCGATGTTGGAATCGTGAATGTAGAAACACGGAAAGAAGGAGTACGCGAGATACATCAGCACGAGATAGACTTTGTTATCAACCAAGGCTTTGAGAGAATCTACATCCAATCTGCCTTTGCTATGGAAACTGAAGAAAAACGCGATGCTGAACTGCTACCCTTCCGCCACTGCCGAGACTCTTTCCTGAAAGTGATTGTTTCAGGAGGCAACGAGAAACTCTGGAAGGATGAAGAAGGCGTGGCACACATCGGCATCCTACCATTTTTGCTGGATGCCAGCACTGTATTGCCTTCACCCTAGCAACTGAATATTAACTATGCAGATATGTACAATCTTTGCAATCTATGGGAATTCCGCCTGAAGCTGGCCCAGGTTGTCGAATGTAAAAGTAGGTGTCACAGGCGCATAACTCGCCAAATCTGCACCTGGCCCAACGATGCGGCAGGTCAGCGTGCCTGCATTTACACCTGCCGCTATGTCGGTGGCAAGCCTATCCCCCACCATGATTGCATTTTGCGGCAATACGCCAAAACGCGCAGCCGCCCTCTGCAAAAAGCCCGCATCTGGCTTGCCCAATTGCCGTAGTTTCTTGCCTGTGGCAATTTCCACGCAACGGGACAGAGCGCCGCAATCCACCAGGAACGTAGGCTGGTCTGTGGGGCAGAACACATCTGGATGCGTTGAGAAACCTGGCACGTCCTTGCTCACAAACCATGCCGCCCTGCACAGCCTGTCGTAGGTCAAAGTCTTGTCAAAGGAGACAATCACCGCATCTGGCTCCTCGTCCACGATTGAAAAGCCCTGTGACTCCAGTTCCTGGGCCATGGCAGGTACCCCTAGCAGAAACAGGCGCTTCCATTCGGGATGCTCGGCACGCAGCGTATCCACAAGAAAATCCGTTGATGTATAGAAGTTGTCCTTTGTGGCGTCAATGCCGTACTTCTGGATGCGCTGAACGTACTGCTCCTTGCTGTAGGAGGAGTTGTTTGAGCAGAACGCATATCTGATGCCGCGCTTTTTCAGAAAATCCAAAAAAGGCAAGGTAGTCGGATACAAAGTGCTGCCATGGTAGATGGTGCCATCCATATCCAGAAAAACCGCCTTGACCGCGTTTAGCCTATTGTCCATATCTCAGAATCCTGCCTCCAGCAGTGTCTGCATTGTAATTTCCGTTTTTTTATTAGTAGCCAGATTTGCTGCCACATATTTGCCAAGCATATCGGTTTCGATGTTCACGCTGTCCCCCACGGCCAAATCGCCCAGGTTTGTCTTGCCAAGCGTCACTGGTATCAGCGCAAGCCTAAACGCATTGCGCTCCACTGCGGCAATCGTAAGTGACACGCCATTCACGGCTATGCTTCCTTTTTCCACAATGCATGGCCTGTGCTCGTCTGGAAAAGATATTTCAAGAGCAAAGTCATCTCCCTGCCTGCCTGCAACAAGCACCTTGCCGCAGAAGTCCACATGCCCGCTGACAATGTGCCCGCCAAGCCTGTCTCCCAGGCGCAACGCCCGTTCCAGGTTGAGCCGCCCTCCACGCCCCAAGGAGCCAAGGTTCGTGCGAGAAAGCGTTTCCTCCAGGCAGTGGAAATGCACAATGCCGCCGCCAAATGATTCTATGGTTAGGCAGGCGCCATTCACGGCGATGCTGTCCCCAATGGCCAATTCTACCTCTGGCAAAGCAGTGCGCACACTCAACTTCGCTGTTTTGCCAAGCCTTCGGCATTCCACCAGGCTGCCAACATCCTCTATCAAACCAGTAAACATATTGTATCCTCTATTTTTACATACGCCAGTATTTTTCCATACGCCTGGGGCGTCCATGTGGGCGCGATTAGGTTTCCATACGCCAGGGGCGTCCATGTGGGCGCCGAAGCGGCGCCCACTCAAGTTGG
>JAFSTJ010000057.1 GCA_017450525.1 Victivallales bacterium
CGCTCCCAGGACGCAGGCATTCGTTATTCCCTGGATTTCAGGCAGAAGTTGTGCGACATCGTCGGCAGCGAAAACGTATTCGCCACAATAGACCGCAAGGCCAAGCCACCGCGCCGCCGCCAATTCAATCGCTTCGAGAATAAGGGGTAAGATTCGGTACGCGGGCAGAGCCACGGCTCCACCCGCGGCCTTTCCCAATAACCCACTTTCCACTTTTTTGAAAAATCACTAAATATCAGGAGAACAGAAAAATGTTGAGGCGTGTGTTATTTATCATGGTATTGCTTGCTTTATCTTTGGGTTCTGCATTGTCAGGTGAAATCGCAGGTGGATGGTCGTTCAAATTCGGGGAACGGGAGGTTGTCTGCATACAAGATGCGGCAAACGTGTTTCCAGCCAAACTGTTTGGCAACAACACTTCAAACGCCACCTACCAGGGGTCAATAAATGTGTTCCTGGTACGAACCAAGGATCAAACCATTCTAATTGATGCTGGAAACGACCAGGCGCGGGGCTCTCTCCATGAAAAACTCCAGTTGCTGAAAGTGTCGCCTGAAAGCATATCCGATGTACTTATCACACACATCCATCCCGACCATGTAGGCGGGCTTCTCTGGAATGGCAGACCTCTCTTTCCAAAAGCCAACATCCACATCGCCAAGCAGGAATACGAGGCATGGGAAAAAGACGCTGGGCGAAGTGCCCTTGCAAAATATCTGAAGCCATACGAAAAAAACTTGAAATTATTCGATTATGGACAGGCTGGCCCCCTTGGTCTTGTGCCAGAGAAACGCGGCGGGCACACACCTGGCCACACAATTTACAGGATGGCACTGCCTGGAAATATAGAGGCCATATTCGTCGGGGACATTGTCCACGCCGCCAGCCTTCAGTTCCCGCGCCCCAAAATCTGCGCAAGATATGACGCCGTGCCTGCCGAAGCAATTGCCTCCCGCATACAGACCCTTCAGATGAAGGGCATCCTTTTCGGTGCGCATATCCCATTCCCAGGCGCCGCCAAAGGAGGTCTCGTAAAGAAAGCAGGGCCTGACTGGTCCTTCATCTTGCAAAAGTACCAGCAATAGAAGCAGACTGTAGCCACGGTGGGCACTTCCATAGAAAAATAAAAGCTCTGTTCACCTACTCCCTGGGTTAACAGAGCGTCCTTCAAATGTTTCTTATGCAAACAACAGCATTTCTTCAGTATATGCATATCCCTACAGGGTACTTGCATAAAATGCTATAATACTTCTTTCAATAATATCAATATTATATCATAATAAAAATATTTAATATTCTTAAAACAATCATATACACTATTTTATAAAATTCATAAATCATTACTAAAGACACTTGACAACATTCATCATCGCGGTAAATTAGGCGCAATCTGATTCAGAATGTGCAATAATTTAGGTAAGGCGATGGAAAAACAAAATCATGGTGAAATGACGTCGGTGGCCAACACTGGTTGCGTGTATGACGCGCAATTGAAGTTGCTATTGCGCGACAAGGTGTATGTGGCGGACATCTGCAATGCGGTGGTCTATGAAGGCAGGCAGTTCGTCACCGCCGATATGCTGGAGCCGCGACCAGTCGAGCAGAATGCGGTGCTTGCCAGGGGAGACGGCGGCTTCGCCACAGACAACCGCTTCAGGGACCTGGCGTTCTTTGTCAAGCGAGGGCCCGATGACGAGGGCTTCCTGCTGTGCCTGGAGGTACAGTGCAGCCAGAGCCAGGAGATGCCGCTGCGCGTGCTGGAGTACAATGCACGTGAAATTGTCCGCTTCAGCGATGAGGCAGGCTACAGGGAGAGCCACAGGCTTCCTCTGGTGGTGACCGTGGTGCTGAATTTCAGCGAAGGCCCGTGGAAAGGACCGCGTTCGCTGCTGGACATGGCTGAATACAGAGACGCAGAACTGGACCAGGTGGCAGAGCAAAGCAGGCTGGTTCTGGTAGATCCATACACAATGGATGATAAAATGCTCTCCAGATTCTGTACAGATTTTAAATTCATGCTATGTTGTTGGCGCTTGTCAAGGGATGATGAGGAATTGCAGGCGTTTCTGGAATCCCAGAGAGGCCAGGTATTTCCTTCATTGAAAATGCGGCGTACTTTGTATATGTTCTTCAATATGGAATTTGATGAAGCCGTGAACGACACGGAGGGAGGTATTGGCGTTATGTGCGAGGCAATCAGGAAAATCAGGGCAAAGGGCATTGAAGAGGGCATTGAAAAAGGCAGGATAGAAGGCAAGGAAGAGGGCATTGAGCAGAACAAGCATGACGTGGCAGTCAATGCCTTGCACATGAAACTGAGTATCAAGACCATACAGAAGTTGACGGGCCTGTCTCTGGAAAACATAAGAAACATTGCCCAGTCAATTGCAATGCTCTAGGCAATTTCACTGCTGTTCCAAGGAGGTATTGGCGTAGTTATGTGCGAGGCAATCAGGAAAATGGTGGCAAAAGGCAGGAAGGAAGGCATTGAAAAAGGCAGAAAAGAGGGCATTAAGCAGAGCAAGCATGATATAGTAGTCAATGCCTTGCACATGAAACTGAGTTTCGAGACTATACAGAAGTTGACTGGCCTGTCACTGGAAAGCATAAGGAGCATTGCACAGTCAATTGCAATGCCCTAGGCAAAGGCCATTTTAGATAACAACGAGGATGAAGGGCTTTGCTCTTCATCCTTTTTTATTGCTACGTTCTGTTTCCCATGAAAGTAGTTATTTGAGAGCCTCGTTAGCGGCGACGGAAGCTAGCCGTGGGTGGAGCGAGCGCCACAGGCGCGAGCGAAACCCACGGATATGCCCACACCAGAATAGGGAGCCGCGTAGCGGCGAAAGAATCATTATGGCAAGGCGTTCCTGTCTGCCGCCGCTAACGCGGCTCTTTGCAAGCACCTACCCTCATGAGGAACATAGCTATAAACAAGGGTTTTCAGTATTTACGGCGATTGATGACTTCCTGTTGCCATTCAGGGCATAGGGCCACAAACTTTGCGGAGAAACCGCAAATGCGCACAATGAGATTCTGGTAGTTTTCTGGATGCAGTCGCGCATCCTCCAAATCTTGTGAAGACATGCAATTAAGCTGTAGCATCTCCAGATTCAGGGACGCAAAGGAGCGAAGGAGTGCCACAATCGTCTCTGCCGTGAAATTCTCGCGCTCGATGCAAAGATTGACAACGGAGTTCCCTGCAAAGCGCTTCAGGTCAAGGCACGCATAGTTTTCAAGAGCGGTGGTCAGTGCCTCCCGATTACGGAAATGCGATGCATTCATGCTTTGTGAGAGTTCGTCGCCCGCACGGCGTCCATCTGGCGTGGCCTTCATTTCAGTGCCCCAGCGCTTGAACTCGCGGTAGAGCCACATTGCCAGCTGGTAGTGCCCTCCATGCGCATTGGAAATTGTCTCTGCGATTTCAGCAAGTTCATCCACAATGCGTTTCGCAAGTTCGCGTGTTTGTGGCAAGTTGTCCCCCCAGTGTGGAGTTCTAAGCACGCAATGCCGCAACTCTTCAGCGTTTTGCCAGTTGTTTCGCACTGCTGCAAGCAGTTCAGGCAAAGTGCAGCGCTTCTCTTCGAAGCAGAGTGTTTGAATGGCCAGCAGCGAATCCAGGAAAGTCGCAAATGCGCCAAGGGAAACCGCATGGGGATAGTAGCGGAGCCCGCCGTCACCGAAGTCACGACGTTTCAACAGGCAATCGAAGAAACATGCTGAATAGGTAGGCGACTGCGAAAGGAATGCCTGACAGTCCCCATGGTCATGCTGCGCCTGAAGGTAATAGCGGAAAATCTCCTTGGTATTGCCCATGATAGCGCCATAGACATCCTCAAAGGATTGCGCGTCATCTATGCGGCGGGGACGGAATTGGCACATCTCCAGCTGTTCATCCGAATAATGGATGGTGGTCTCCACAATTCGCGCCAGATTGAAGAAGTTGCTTCCCTCGTTGTCCTCGCAACTGGAAACAGACAAATCCCAGCACCCGCTGCAGCAGTAGTTTCTGGCATCCTCCAGCGAATGTCCCGTGGAAGTCAACGCAGGAATGAGACAATCATCATTCAGAAGCGAATAGACGCCGCGCCCGCCAAAGATGTCATCTCCTATCAGACGAAGATACTCCTGGCTGGAGGACGCTGAAAAGCGGCAGAAGGGTTTTGGGTAGATCAAGTTCTGTTCGCGATAGGCCTTCAGGAACATTCGTGTCAGGTCGTTGAAAACCTCGCGGCCTTCGGCATCGCAGCCGCCCAGTGTAAGGGTATGCTCGTTCTCATGTGAGATGACCATATCGACCTCGGTGTCGCGGTTATAGGCCTGGTCTCCCATCAAAAGAAAGCGGCAAATCAAATCGTATGCTTCCTCGCTGGTCAGACGCCCCGCTGCCAGGTCTGCTTCGTAAAACTTCTGCAAGCAGGCATCGAGACGACCGAGAGTATTGACGCGCACACCGTCGATTTCTGGAAACACCTCGCGGAAGAAGCCGCAAAGGTTCAGTGCCTCGTAGAAGGTCCGTGGCGGCTCCCAGGGCGTGACTGGGGCAGCATCGACTATCATTTGCAGGAAACGCCTTTCCGTCGCGTTTTCGGCAGACGCCAGTTTGCGTCTGGCTTCCTCGCCAAACAACTGGCTGATGCGGCGAACAGTCTCCAAACCATGGATGGCGGTTTCAAGCCACTTCCGCTCACGCGCAGTCTGACACAGCTCGCGTGTGCGGAGTGCCTCCTCGTAGATGCCTTTGAAGCCCGTCTCTAGCAGATGGGAAACTGCGGAGTTGTTGTGGCGGTCGTCGTAGAACAGCCCCGTGCAGGCGAAAAAGAGTAGTCCGCGGTTCTGAAAAAGTTCCAGTGCTTTGAAGAACTCCTTGTCCTGAAGGAGTTTTTCCCTCATCAAGTTGGCAACTGCCTGACCCACAGCGGTACGGTTCCAGCCGCCACAGCCTCCACTCTCGAAGTAGAATGGGGATTCAGGGAAAATGACAGGGAGATAATTCTCCGCCATGAAATCATATACAACCCGCCTAAGGTCCAATGCATCAGCCGAAGGATGCGCGTCCCTGTATGCCTTGACACACTCCACACCCCGTGCCGTCATGGCCAAACGTTCCGCATTGTTGCAGATATGGATATCTTCGCCATGGTAAGCACGTAGTTGCCGTCTCAGTTCTGTGTAGTCGTTACTCATAAATCCATGTATTTCTCACACCACAGTCATCTTTGAAGCCAACTATAGTTTATCCCCTTGTTCTTTACAAGAGAATTGGTTGTTTTTTCTACTAGTGCTCAAGAACTCTCTTGTCTCAAGGAACAGGGGTAATATTTTCTGATTCATGAGATTTTGTACCATAGGAGGTTAGCACCTGCGCCACAAGCCCTTGGCATGGGTAGAAAACCTACGCCTTGTCCAATGGACACCAATTAATCAACAGCCTCATTATGTGCGCATTATTTTGGTCTTACAAGATAAAGATCGCAAGTTAATGAAACTGCTTCCCTCACATCCATCGGCTTGTTTTCGTGGCCGCCGCCCCAGCTGTCGGTGAAAATAATCGTATCATTGCCACGGTATCCATTTATGATGCGGGCATGTCCAGGCACTCCCCATACCAGAGGGATTCCCTGGTCAATATACGGTTTAACCAATTTCATTAGCATTTCAGCATTCAAACCTTTCTTATTGCGGCATTTAATGAAAAGTTTCTTATCCGCCTTGGCAATGAAAAGTTCAAATGGGGATTTTTCATCAGTAGGGGTGATATCCTTTTTTGACAAGGTCGGCTTCTTGGCTTTTCTCGCATAATGATTGTAAATCGACACGTAAGACATTACATACGATACGGAACACAAATCTTTGTCCCGGTAAAGAATCTTGCTGTAAATCTTAAACTTGTCCATATTATCATGTATTACATCATAGCACCCTTTGGCATCCGGTGAATTGGAACTCAGCAATTGGGCCATGATATGCATATCGACATCTGCATTATAATACCTTAGAATACGTGCAAAAGTAGCTGGCACGCAATAGCCTTTGCTTCCTTGATCCACCATCGGCACATGGAGCCATCGCGTACCATCTGCCTCCTTGATCACCCGCTTTGGCAAGTCCTTCTTGTCAACTGAAATCCTTATGCTCCTAGCAATGCCCTCATCCTTTCTTTTTTTATGCTGGGAAATAATCACAGTTATGAATTCAAGATTCTCACTGCCTTTTCCACTGCAGCGAAGCGTAGCGTCTATGGAACTATTGCTCCAAATATACTCTCTAACAGCAGCTCCATCAATTCTACTTGAACTTGAATAAGGTGAAGCATCTTGGCTGATTCTCGCCAAGAGATTGCCCACATCCTTTATAATCCTACGGAATTTTTTAGCTTTCCAGGGGCCACAATCGCCCAAGTTGTACATTGAAATATAAATTTCCTTCAGGCATTCATCATTGAAAGTAAAAATCACCTCGACTGCATTATGCCCAGCAAACACGAAATCAAAACCAAGTGATTGCTGATATCTCAAGATGCTTTTGTCCTTCTCCACCGCAATCAATTTATTGGGGTCCAAGTCAAGTTCTTTAAAAAAAATATCCCGTTTGACGTTTATCAGATTATTGTTTGCCTTGCTTAAATATGCATCCAAAGAAACAGCATAGAGAGATGTCAAGTACAACCCTAATATTAGAATTACAATACTTTTCATGATACATATCTCCGTATGTCAATATCATAGAAAAAGCAATGAACACTATTATTATAATCGTCATACGGTAATTTACAAAAAGACTCTGTTCCCCCATTAGGGGTAGGTAAGCGCCGCGTAAAGCGGGGCAGCGAGCGCTGCCGCTTTACGCGTTTGGAAGGCGCAGTCTTACCCGCGGCTTTTCGCCGCGGGCACCCCACTGTCCACTGTCCACTGGCGAACATAGCCATTATGCCCTGGGGTGGTATTTATGGTGTGTCTGTTCCAGGCGTCTGAAGTCGGTATGCATGTATATTTGCGTAGTGGCGATGCTGGAGTGACCGAGCAGTTCCTGTATTACGCGAAGGTCTGCGCCGTTGTTAAGCAGATGCGTGGCAAATGAGTGGCGCAGCAGGTGAGGATAGATGTTCTTGGTTATGCCACTTGCATGGGCGGCATTCTTGACAATCACCCATATTTCGCAGCGGTTAAGAGGCTTGCCGTTTTTTGACAGGAAGAACGCCACAGCCTTGCCTGACTTGTCCAAAACTGGCCTTGCCTTCTCGCAGTATGCTGACATTGCCTTCCATGCGCTGGTGCCGAATGGCACGGAGCGTTCGTTGTCTCTCTTGCCGATTACCCGCAGAACCGCCTTGGCAAAGTCCACGCCATCCAGCCTGAGATTGCATATTTCCGAGGCACGCAGGCCAGAGGCATACAGCAATTCCATGATTGCCCTATTGCGAAGGGAGAAATTGTCCTCGCCGTCATAGCAGGCGAGCAATTTGTCCACCTCCTGTTCACTGAGAAAATCTGGGATGATACGCCATAGGCGGGGGCTTTCCATAATCTCGGTGATGTTGCTGTCAAGTATCTTCTCCAAGCAAAGATACCTGAAGAACACCTTTATCGCCACGAGACGTCGTGCAATAGAGCCAGGCTCATGACCACTTGCCTGATAGTCCTCCAATGCATCCAGAATCATGTCTCGCGTAACATCGGCAGGCGATGCAGTGCCTCCAGCTTCAAAGAATGCCGCAACCGCCTCCATATCATGCATGTAGGCGTAAATGGTCTCCTTCGAAAGGCCCCGCTCCATGAGAAGGTATGCCTTGAAGTCAGCCAGCAGAAGTTTCCAGGATTTGGTGCTCAAATGCAAAGCCCTCCATCAATCTCCAGGATATGCCCAGTAATATAGGAAGCGTCATCACTGGCAAGGAATGACACGCCAGCCGCTATGTCCTGAGGCTGCCCGATACGTGCCAAAGGCACGTTCTGGAGAAATGCCTGCCTGGTTGCCTCTGGAAGTGCGGCAGTCATATCCGTATCCACCATTCCAGGCGCAATTACATTCACGGTTATGTTGCGTGATGCGATTTCCTTTGCCAGGGATTTGCTGAAGCCGATGATACCCGCCTTTGCAGCCGCATAATTGGTCTGCCCTGCATTTCCGCAAATGCCGACGACGGAGGAAATGTTGATGATGCGGCCATAATGCGCTTTCATCATCGGGCGGACAGCGACCTTGCACATATTGAACACGCTCTTGAGATTGGTCTGCAACACCGCATCCCATTCTTCTTCCTTCATGCGCATGAGCAGGTTGTCCCTGGTAATGCCCGCATTATTAACTAGAATATCTATTTTCTCAAATGCCTGCAGGCATTGAGCAACAGCATCATCAGCCGTTGCAGGCAGCGCCACATCCCCTGCAAGCCCCAGCGTCTTGACGCCATATTTCTCGGCAATGAAATTGGCGGCTGTTTGCGAGCCTTCTGGGCTGCGCCCCAGCAACGCCACATTTGCGCCTTCTGAGGCCAACCGTTCCACGATTGCCAGCCCGATGCCACGGGTACCGCCAGTCACCAAAGCCACCTTGCCATCATATTTTCCCATAAAAATCTCCTATTTTTCTCGGGCAAAAACGCCCGCGCACAAAACACATCTATACATTACC
>JAFSTJ010000641.1 GCA_017450525.1 Victivallales bacterium
ACGCATCTCGCCCTGATTGGCATAAAGCCATTCCATAAGTTTCATAGGAGCATTTTGGGCATTCAAAATGATATCCTTTTTAATTTGTCGTAATTCGGACACAATACTTTCCAAACTATACTCCACCAATTTCTCAGTCAGAACATATGTCAATTGTGAACCATTCAGATTTGGATCAAAGACTATTCCATGTTGTTTTGCTGCTTTCTTAAGCCAGACTATTTCCGAACATCCAAGTTTATCTTTAAGTCTCATCTCCATATATTGACTTGGGAAATAAGTCACCTTCAAGTCAATTGGAACATTATTAACAAAAAAGTCAACACTTTTAATTTCCCCCACAGCAGAGACTACCTTTGGATGCCTCTTAAACAAAGCCTCAATCAGATACGATGTCCAATTATTGTACCAACTTGTCTGAACATAATTCCAGGAATTGTCAGCGATTTCAGCTTGTTTGGCAATTAAGTCATCATATTTGCTTATTACTTTGACATAACGGCTAATAAGATACTTGTCAAGTGAATTGTTTTGGTCTCCACCCCAAGCATAATGCTGAATTCTATACAAATCCTCCTTTAGTCGAGCTTCATCTATTCCCATTGATGCGTACAAGTTGTGGTTTTCAACTTTCAAAAAAGCATCAAGGATATCCAATGCATCAGGCCGTGTCTCCAACAACTTGAACAATTCGACATTCTGCTCAGAGATTTTGGTAGAAATCAGACGGATATTATTATCATGAAGAAACAGCTCCAGCTGTTTTCCTCTGCATACAGCACGAACCTTTAGCCATAGCAATGCGTTCATATCCCCATTGAAAGCAAATAGGTTCTGAGCACGAAACTCTCTATCCCATTTTTCAAAATTATCCATGCAATAACTCCCTGTTCATTATTTCTTCGAACATACAAAAAGCACTTCACTGCTACCAGCTACACTTCCCTTTCCTCCGCGTCCAGCATTGTATATTTTACGTTCAACAATAACATGCCTAAACTTTTCAATCATTCCAAGCATCGTCTTAATATCAGGAAAACTACGATCATTGTAACTTATAAGCCAAATAGGAATATTATCGGCAAGCTCAAACATTTTTTCAAGGTTGCCCACCGCCTCAGTAGTCTTGTCAAAACCACTAAAACGCTTTGGTTCATAACGTTTTGTACCATTTACAAATGATTTATCTTTCCAATACTCAACATAAGTCTCTAAAAGGTGATAAAATGACTGGTAATCAGCATGGCTATTACAATAGGGAGGATCGAAATAAACTAAATCCACCCCTTCAAGTCTTGGTATCAAATCAAGAATATTCTCATTATAGCTCAAATTATCACATTCATTGTCAAATATAGCTGCGTTGTACTTGGGAAGTAAATCAAGAAAAATATCTTTAATTGGTCTTACAAGACTACGATTTCTCTTTATTCGCTCTGGATTCTCAGCATAATTAAGTGCTTGAGTATGTGCAAAATGCCCCATAGTCACCTTACGCGTCATACTTCGGCACATTATTGTCAAGGCCAAAGCCTGTTTTAGAGGATGGACTAGCAGGGAAACATTACTTCTGAATGAATCCAAAAAAGCTGCTTCATTTCTTTGGAAAAACAAGCCACTGAATAATTGCTCCATTAGATTGAATAAAAGAGGGTCTCGATTAGCAGAAAAAAGAATATCCAAATCCTGAGCTGTTAGAATAACATTTTTATTTTCAATCATCGCCATTCCAGCTTGATTGCAAAAGCTCATAAAGTCATTTGTTATAACTCTTTTACCTAACTGTTTCATCATATAAGCTATGGATTGCGACCCAGCAAAGGCATCTAGCACGGTATGAACCTCTTGCGGAATATACTGTGCTATCCACCCTCTATGGATAAACTTTGCTCCCAAATACTGCGGTTCAGGAAAACTATAGTTGAAATAAGTTCCTAATAACTCTTTTGGCATAATTGTCAAGGTAGTTACCTGATTTCTAACTTTGAAACGCCTCAGTGAACAAGTGGCGAAAGCATACGCTTGCTATTCAGCTTAGCACCGCATTTGGGGCAGAGTTTCGGCAGAGTTTTCACGCAATTACTCTCTTTTCTTGCACCATCGCCATCCAATTCAATAGTTTCGCAATCACCCACTTGATAGATTTCGTGGAAACCGCACTTGGGACAAGTGCTTGCATAAAACTTGATTGGATCGCCAAATGGCCAGGGGAGTCGTATAACCATATTAATCTCCGTTATGAGTTCTGCCGTGTGATTTCGCGTCCTGCCTCGGCGATTTTCTCGCGGAGGCACAGGGGCTCAAGCACCTGGATGCGGCCAGCCTCGCCTAGAATCCAGCGAATGAGATCGTGTTCAACAGTGGGATTCAAGGTGAGGATGAGCGAGCCGTCTGCCTGACGGTCGATTTTGGATTTGAAGAGATGCTGCTGTTCGTAAATGTAGAAGGCGATGGAGGCATCGCAGTGGAGCTTGACACCTGAAATCTTCGGGTAGATGAAAAGTCCCTTCTTGCGCGTCTCTGCCAGCAGTTTTCTGTCGTGCTGAAAGGTTGCGTCAATGAGTTCTCCGCCTGTATTTTTCTTGAAAGGCTTGACGTCAGTGATGCGCTGACAAGCAAAGACACGCACCTCCTTCGTGTTGTAGAGATAGCCTTTGACATACCAGTTGCCCTTGTGGAATGCGATGATATGGGGTTCCAGCATAGCCTCCGACGTCTTCCCCTGGGGATCGCGGTACTGGATAGATACCACCTTTCCCTTTCGCCAACAGCCAAATAGCATCTTGAAAACTTCTGGATCGATGAAGGATTTCATTCCGCTGGCACAGAGCATCGTATCAATCATGGCGTCATCGAAGAAATCACAGCCATTTGTGGCCAGTGTCTTGTCAATGGCCTCGTCGATGCTCTGCCTGACAGGCTCGGGAACGATGTCCTCGGCCAGGCGGGTGCCAAGGATGGCCATGCTGGTAAAATCCTCCTCGAAGGTCGGGATGACTGGCAGGCTCCAATCCTTGTTTCCAAGGAAGTATCCGTTGGCATTGGAGTCAAACTCGATGGGTGCGCCAAACTTTTCCTTCAAGTCCTCAATGTCCCGCATAATCGTACGGGCACTGACGGCAAACGGCTTCCCGTTGTCATTCTCCTCTCTTCGCAGTATTTCGATAAGCGTCGTCGAATTGGGATAGTTCCCTTTTTTCAGCTCCGAGACTATTTTCAACAGGCGAAGCCCCTTCTTTCCTTGCGTCATCTGCATCTGCAATTACCTCTGACATTCCTATTAATCATAGCATGATAATAATATACTTAATAATTAGCATTTGGCAATTTCTAATATCTAATTTCTAATTTCAAATTTCTAAGTGCAAATAAGCCCTGACACTTTTTGTCATACTTTATCTGTTATAATATATGTCAAAAATAAAAAGGAAACACCATGCCAGAAATCACACAAGACAACATTTACCGTGAGATGCTAGGCGACCTCTGCTACAGATTGCGGCTGGCGGAGGACTTGTTCGACCACACTGCCGATGCCCTTCTGGCCGCCATAGACCATGAGGAGTTCAGCACAAAGGCGAAGGCAACGGCCCAGTTGAATGGTTATGCGCAGGCGTTGCAGCTCATCTACACGGATTTCAAGCATCTCATCGCAAGGCGAAGTGTGCTCTTCCCTGCAACCATTGGTCTGTGGCAGTGGAATGAGGAGGATGTGGAGGAAGTGGTCACCCAGAACCTTGAACGCCTCCGCGCCATAGCAGACGGCATGCTACACACACTGCGTGGTGAACTAGAAACAGGAGGTGATGCAAAATGAACAGATTACGCTTTGGAGCCCTGCTGCTGATGCGTGGTCAGCGTTTCGGCTTATACCTCTCACACCGCGTGGTGCTGACCGTCCCCAAGCCTGGACGAATACGCGCCACGGCACTGCAGGAGTTCCAGCCATGCCAGGTGATGGCTGTAAACGGCGTCGCCCTCCCCTTCTTCAAGGCCCTGTGCGAGGCCGTCTCCAGCCAGGAATCCTTCACCAGTTCCTTTGACATGATAAAACGGCTGCTGGGCCTGCCGGAAGAAACAGATTTCAAAAGCCTATTTACATGGATTCAGAAACAATTTGGCGCAGAATTAGAACAATTTTCTGTTCCCGTGCCTGAAAAGAAAGAGAAAACAAATTAGGAGTAAACACCATTTCTATGCGAGGTGATTCGAGCATTGTTCATTCCAGGATGATAGCCTTGTAAGCGTCGATCTCAGACTGCGTAACGCCGACGGAGAGCAGGAACTTCTGGATTTTGACGGCGAGCGGGTCGGTCGGTTCGCCGCATTGGTCGAAGCCAGGGGCGATTTTGTCGTATTTGGCATAGCTGAAGTAGTTGCGGGCGGTCACCTCCCAGTCCTTGCGAAGGTCGTCGGCGTCAACACCGACCAGTCCGCAGAGGATGTAGGCAAGCGTGCCTGTGCGGTCCGCGCCAGCGATGCAGTGGAAGACGAGGGGGTAGTTGGCAGGGTTTGCAAACAGCTTGAAGTCCTCGCGGATTGCCTCCTTGCCTTCAGGGGAGAAGAGGCGCCCGTAGTCATACGAGGAGATGTGTATCCACTTCACCTTCGGTCCGAGAGGCGACTCCGTCATCACGGCGACCTCGCCGTCCCAGCGCAAGTCCAGCTCGGTCTTGATGCCGACCTTGTTCACGAGGTAGTCGATGCCTTCGGGCTTGACAACTGTCTCTCCGATGCGGCTTTTCTTTGTGTCGATGCGTTTCTTCTCGTCCCACTGCCAGTCAGGGCTGTCCAGATTGAAGCCTGCAGAGCGGAAGATGAGGCCCTGACGCATACGACGGCCATCCACCGTCTTCCAGCCACCGACATCGCGCACGTTATCAACACCAGGCAGAGTTATCTGGCGGGGCAGCAAATCCTCTGTCTTGAACATGCCAACAGGCGATTGAAAGAGCTTGCCTTTTGCATTGGTGCCTGTCACGCGCCAGTAGATGGTCTTGCCAGCTGGGAAGTTGCAGACGCTGGCCTTCCCCTCTTTTGCATCCAGGCTGACCACAAACTCCTGAGCGGAGGTAGTCAACGCCTCGTCCAGCCCAAACTCCAGCTTGCACTCAGCCAGCTCATCGGCAGCCTTCCAACTGAACTCGTTTGGCACCGACTGGTGGCGTTCATAAAGCACTGCACGCTTCTCCTTGTCGTTGAAGTAATCCTTGCGCTCTGCGTCAGGCAGAAGCAGGAACTCGTGCATCTCGGCAGGATGCTGCACCAGCACTGCGTTTGGCGCAGGGGCCAGAAGTGTGATGGTGCCGCACTTGCTGCAACAGCCAACCAACGACAAAAGGGCAAGTGAAAGAAGGACAGAGGCAAGGTGTTTGTAGGTTTTGGTCATGGATACTCCTTAGTCATTTATCATTATTATCCAAGAAGATAGCTAAGCATCGTTTTTTGTTGCGCCCTTACGGGCGCGAAAGCCTAGGGGCACACATCCCCCCACGCTGCGCGCCCTTTCGGGCGCGCAGCGTGGGGTTACGCATAGTTGCGCCCTATCGGGCACTGGCCGCAAACGCGGCCCCAGCTCCAATTTCATTGTTACCGTCATCAATTCACCATATTGTCGTCAACAATACCCACCCATTTCCCTATTTAAACACGTTGTATTTCTCAAACAAAGGTGCCAGCAGCGTGATCATGGCATCGGCCATACGGGTGGTG
>JAFSTJ010000642.1 GCA_017450525.1 Victivallales bacterium
ATTGCAAAGAATTGCAAAGCGAATCCAGAATAAGTGGAAGGATATCCTGAGTGCATTTGGGCAAGGATTCTTTTCTGGTTTCCTGTCAAATCTTGTGACTGTCATAATCAACATTTTCGTGAAGACCGCCAAAAACGTTGTGAGAGTAATACGCGAGGGATTCTTCTCTATTCTTAAAGCCATAAAGACTCTCTGCTGTCCACCCGAAGGGATGACTTTGAAACAGGCTGCGCATGAGGCATCCAAGATTATCGCCTCGGGTCTTGTGGTTGTCGGTTGCGTGTTCCTTGAGGAGTACATTGACAAAATGCTTGCAATGGTCCCAATTCTTGGCTTCATCTCTGGGATACTCTCGTCAATTGTAATCGGAACCGTTACAGGGCTTGGCATCACATTGACCGCTTACGCCCTTGACAAAATCGACATTTTTGGAGTGGTTGCGGACGAAAAACACAAATTCGTTATGGATAAACTTGAGGAGATGATGGATATCAGTATCTCTAATTCTGAGAATCTTGTTGACTCCTTAGTTTTCTAACGTCATTTGGCTTGTATTCTTCGCCATCGATGGGGCTGCTCTTGTCGGTGGCGTTTTTTATTGTCTGAAAGCCACTTGGACGGATGCTTTTGAGGCATATGAATGGCGACGGAGGCTTTCCCGCATTACAATATGCGTAAAGGACGGGGTTGAACCCCAAAAATGGGGCATATTGCGGTTTATTCTACTTTTCACGTCCTTTACTTCAAGCACGAAATCCATTCTCTGCCCACGTCTGGAGAAAAGTTAGCATCGTTTCCCTTTGCATAGCAGATTGCGGAGAAAGTTGGTGGTTTCGGCGCGTACTGCTCCACCAGACGATTTATCATGAGGTCTGATGGCAATCGCCGTCAGACCTCTTTCTTTTCTCGCCAAATCTCCCTAAAAGACAGGCGTTTACGCAGATTCTCTCGCCGAGAGAAAGTAGTGAGTATTTTCACGCTTGAGAGCCACCGTTTTCACGCTTGAGAGCCACCGTTTTCACGCTTGAGAGCCACCCCGAAATTTGCAGGCTTGAGAGCATAGGGCACACTATATGTGGATTTGAGTACAGTTGCCAAAGCCGTGAATCGGGGGGAAGATTTTCCTTCTCGAAGCCACTGCATGAGGGCTGTACCGCGTTTTCCAGCCATTTGTCAATGTCGGTCATGGAATAAATAGTATTTGAGCATTGAGCGAAGCGTTCGCACGCATGTGCGGCAATGCTCAAATACGCTTTTATGCCGTGAAAGCCGACATGACAAATGGCTGGAAAACGCCATGATAATTCATGCAGTGGCGCAGAAAAGGAAAATCTCACACACTACATATAGTGGTGGCCCTCAAGCGTGAAAATACGTATTCGTGGTGGCTCTCAAGCGTGAAAACGGTGGCTCTCAAGCGTGATAATACTCAACTAGTTGTACGATGCGGCATTGGAAGGTATATTACATCCCAAAGAAGACTTTGCCATTGAGACATAGCCCGTATTTTTTCAGACAAAAGAGGAAGCCCAATGCTGGAATTGCAGCTGGACAGAAGTTACATAGAGCAGGACTACAAGGCACCTGGAATCCCTGAAAGTGGAATTGCAGCAGATGATCTGGAAGTCTCGCTGCGGGAATCTCTTTCGGGGCAGAAGGCCAAGTCCGCACTATGCGAACATACCACGGCATTCTGCTGGCTGCTGGAGAACTGCCGCATAGGAGTTTCACCAAAGGACCTTTTCGTGTCGCTGGGATTCTGGGACAGGAAAATCATCAGGGACATATTCCGTGAAGACCGGATAAAGCAAGTGTATGAGGAACATTGTCCCGATGCTTTCAAATTCATATCTGACTTCAGGAAATCAGGATATGGCTCCTTTTTCTGGGACTATTATCACAGCGTGCCTGACTGGGATGCCATTCTCAAGCTAGGGTTTCCTGGCCTGCTGGCGCAGGTCCAGAAAGCAGAAAATGAGTTCAAGGCAAAACGCAATGGCGTAATCAGCAATGACGAGCAGGAGTTTTTCACCTCCGTCCAGAAAGAGTACAGCAGCATTCTGAACCTGCTTGAGCGCATAGTCTTTTGGGCGGAGAAGGCCGCTTGCCAGCCCCAAACCCAGGAGGCGCTTCGCAATCTGCGTCATGGCGCCCCTGGTTCATTTTATGAGGCCATGCTGCTTATATGGCTCTTTTATCAGCTTTCGGAATATGGCGATTGTGTCCAGACACGCTCATTCGGCAATCTTGACGTGCTCCTGATTGACTATTACCGCAAAGACATCGCCGAGGGACGCTTCACCGATGAGGAAATACGCGCCATTGTGCGGAATTTCTACTGCAAGGTGACGGCAATGAAGTATTACTTCGGGCATCCCTTTTACCTGGGCGGCACCCTGCCTGACGGCAACAGCGCCTTCAATGAGCTGTCCACTCTGTTTTTGGAGGAGTTTGGCAGGCTGAAGGTATTCGACCCGAAGATTCAGATCAAGGTGAATCTCAATACGCCCCGAAAGTACATTGAGCAGGCATTGGATCTGATAAGGAAGGGAAACAACAGCATTGTATTTGTAGGTGAACCCTGCATGGAAAAGGCGATGCTGCGCCTCGGCTATTCCAAAGAGGAGGCGCGCACTGCCGTCATAAAGGGCTGCTACGAATACTGCGTCAAAGGCGCAGTGGAGACGGTGGGTTGCACACTGAATACTCCAGCCGCGCTGATGGCCCTCGTCAGGAAAAACGCCGACGCGGCCACATTCGATGAGCTATTTGAGAAATGCTGCGTCGGTCTCGAGGAGCTGATAGATGGTGTCATCAGAAGCGTCAACGACTATGAGCCCTATTTCTCATTCGTTAATCCTGCGCCCCTTTTCTCGGGGGCATCGCAGACTGCCCTGGAGAGGGGCGTTGACGGGTATGGCCGTGGAGCCAGATACAACAACTCTAATATCTGGTTCTCAGGACCAGTCACGGCTGGAAACTCGCTGACCATGATAAAAAAATATGTTTACGACCTTAAGGAAATACCCATGCGGGAGTTTCTGGAGCTACTGGACGGGAACTGGCAGGGAGGAGAGAGGCTTTTGCAGAAGATACGCCATGACATTGATCAAGTCGGAAACAATCGCCCATCTGACGCTGTCACCGTGAATCTGCTGGAAAGGCTGGCGAAGCACATCAACCGCCGTCCAAACGGACGTGGCGGCTTTTATACGGCTGCGCTGCACTGTGCCAATTTCTTCCTCATTTTCGGTAAAAAATACAGAGCGACCCCTGACGGGCGCATGGCAGGCGAGGAATTCACAAAGAACGCATCTGTGCGGGCTGGCTCCAACTTTAACGGCGTCACAGCAGTCATAAATTCTGTGCTTAAGCTGGATCCATCAGATTTCATGGGGGGCTTCCCGCTGGACATCATGCTCCATCCTTCGGCAGTCGCAGGAGACGATGGCATGGCAGCCATGAGAACACTTATGATGACGTACATAAAAAGAGGCGGCCAGGCAATACACTTCAACGTTTTCAGCAGCGAGAAGCTAAAGGACGCGCAGCTTCACCCTGAAAACTATAGCGATCTGCAAGTCCGCGTCTGCGGATGGAATGTCCTTTGGAACAATCTCAGTGCTGAAGAGCAGAGAAGCTATATTGAACAGGCAGAGGCAAATGAAGCGACCATCTAGGAAAGATAAGGATGCGGAAGGGTATGAGTAGCCCTCCGCCGCAATAGAAAAGAACATTGACAAAAATGTTCAGCAAAAATACTTTATTCAATCCTTTGTGACTGTTACTTTTCTATGTTTTGGCTGCGGCATTACTTGGCATAGCGCCATTTGAGTATAGCGTCTGATGCGTATATTAGGGAACTGAAGCAAATCAGCCTTAATCACTGGCTGACTTGCTTAGTTGAATTAGTGAGCGGCAAGCAAGCCATCCGATTCTTCGAATATCTTCTGCGTGGAGAAATCAGTAAAGGCTCCAATGGACGAAAGCATGCCGCATTGAGTCGAACCGTCATTTCCGAATTTAAGCTCGACAGAGGTGCCCCCCTTCACTGTGACGCTGTTGTCGCCATCGGAGTAGGTCAGCGTGTCGGGATTCCATTTGGACTCATCGCCGCTGGCAAACCACAGCGTGACCTTGCCACCCGCGAGCTGTTCGACTTCATCAGCACCCCAGTTGTCGCAGAAGGTGAATACATCATCCCCTCCTCCGCCGTGCATACGGTCGTTGCCGACGCCACCCACGATCACGTCGTTGCCCGTAGCCCCGACGATGCGGTCGTTGCCTCCATCGCCGAAGAGCAGGTTGTCGCCGGAATTCGCCCAGATCACGTCGTTGCCGAGGCCGCCGTGGACAGTCAACCCGCCGCCGACATACTCGAAGCGGGTGCTGGTCAGATCCACCACATCGGCGCCGGCGCCAGCCTGGATTACGTTGATATTCGCAAGGCGCGCCTGTGCGTCCACTCCCTCGGGGAAGGCCGAGTAGATGTCGTCCAGGAAAAAGGCATCGCCGTTCGCGTCATCGGTCAGCAGCAGCAACGACGAGTCGTCGGAACCAAAGAAGAGGTCGCCTATCTGGTTCATGCCATTCAGTTTCGCCCTTTCGCCAGGCAACCCTGTGTGGCGTGCGCAATAAGAGGCGTTCCAGACGCCAGTTACGCGTCCGAACATCGCATCCGTGAAACCGTTGCTTTCGCCTTCGACGAGTTGCGGGCCGTCTCCAGCGACGGGATCCAGCTCGACAGTCTTTTCGCCATTTGTCGGCCATTTCGAGGTCTCCTGCGGCTTCACCATGACATTGGCGCTGTCGGCGGGCGAATTGCACAACTCCACGCCCTGTCCACTGATATTGTTCAGGGTCAAACAGCCCACGCCGTCAACAGTCAATCGTACATCGTAGCCATTCGACCATGCGCTCAGGTCGTCGCTGGGCCAGCTGATGACAGTCTGCCCAAAGGCGGTGCTCCCCACAGTGATGTCATCCGGCGTCACGGTCAGCTTAACCTTGCAGTCGGCAATCTCGCTTGCGTTACCCGCTGCGTCCACGGTCTTGAATTGGACCTGCGCGTCTTGGCTGAAGCGCAGCGGCGCGGTGTACTGCTGCCAGGTCTGGCCGTCGAGGGAGTAGAGGCACTGCGCGTCAGTCGCGTCCCAGGTGGCGGTGACCACCAACTCGCCCGTGGCTGCATCGCCGACCTGCGTGAACTCTGGCGTAGCAGGAGCCACCTTGTCGATGTTTGTGACTTCGTAGCTGGTGACCGCGGAGACGTTGCCCACTGCGTCCATCCCGCGGAAGTACACCATGCCGTTGTCGGAGAAGACGATTGGCTCGGCGTAGGTGCTCCATGCCTCGCCGTCCAATGAATATTGCTTTGTGGTCGTGTCATCGCTGAAGACGACGGTCACGGTCACATTGCCATTTGTGGGCGTGGTCACGTCGGCAGAGGCGGTCGGCGCCACAGGAGGCGTAATGTTGCCAGTCGTTATGGTGAAGAGCAGTTGGTTATTCGCGATGGTCAGCGTGTAGGTCACATCGTCGTCGACGTTGGTGTTGCCAACGGTGATGGAGACGTCCGCAGGCGCGCCTTCGCGCTTGACGGTCAGAGTCCCCGTGAAATTCTCCGCGCCGCCAGCCAGAACATAGGTTCCGATGGCCTGCTGGGAGGATGTGGTGACGGTATAGGTCGGCGTCCCCAGCAGGACAGATAGGTCGTTCACGAGCGGGTCCGCCCCAGCCGTGGTCTGCGTCAGGTCAAAGTCAAGGATCAAGCCGACGAACGGGATGACTTCCGCCCCACTCTCAAACGTCATCTGCCCGGTGATTTTGGTTCCACTGTAAATCATGAGGCTGCCACCAGCATTGACGGTGGCTCCGCTGATTACGCCGTTGGAGGCCTCGGCCACGCCGCCAGAATTGACGGTGACATCATTGACGACGCCACCATTGTCAACGAAGAGAGCACCACCTCCATTGATCGTGACGGCATCGGCAACGCCACGGCTGAATACGTCAACTGCGCCGCCAGAATTGACGGTTGTCGAACTGACCACACCGCCGTCTAATGTGAAGAGTTGTCCACCATCCAGGACGGTCGTATTGCTTGCGACGCCGCCGTTTGATGTCCCCACCCAGCAGTTGGAATGGACAGTAAATCCCGTTATGGACGCGTCCTTCAGTTCGAACGCGCTTCCAGCGTAAGTCCCCTTCACGTATGTGTCCGGCGCGACAGTAAGGCCGAGCGCCGCCCCCTCGGAGGCAGTGATGCCAGTCGCGGAGCCGCCTTCGAATACGTCAAGACGGCCACCATTTTCCATGGCGATGTTTTCGGCATATCCGCCATCATAAACAGTGGTTGCGCCTCCACTCAAAACCATGCAGCCATACAGAGCGCCGCCACCATTGATATTCACCTGGCCGGCAGCGACCTGGAAGGTATTGGTACCGATGGATTCGTCGACACCCGACGTCGCTGGATCGTCAGGGAGCCCGGTGTTGTACGTTCCCGCCTTGAGTATGCCATCGATGCTGGTGATAGCGTCCGTGGCGGACTGGTACAGTTTGTCAACCGTGAGAGTAACGCCTTCTCCGACCGTGATACCCTTCTTCAGTTCACGATAGGAATCGGGATCGGCAGGATTCATGCCAGTGAGCACGAACTCGACGTTCTGTTCATCGCCCGGCAAAGAAGCGGCGTTGACACCGTCCTTCACGAACGCGAGACCGTCGATGGAGGCCTCCGTCTCGGATTCGTATTTAAGCGCGGCGGCATCGGTTCCATCAAGCAGAATGGTCGTAGTGGTGTTTTTCACGCCGTCTTCCAGAGCGGAAGTAGGGAACCGGAACGCGTTGAAATCGACGTAGTAGGAATCATCAGAACTGTCCTTGACCACCTTGCCGAAATCGGCGTCCTCGTCGATGCTGTTGCTGAGGTAGATTTTGGTATAATCAACGCCAGAGGCGATTGCGACATTGCCACCATGGACACTAGCGGTGACAGCTTTGCCACTCGTGGAGGTGACGGTCAAGGTGATGTCAGAAAACATGACAGCGCCTGCATTGGCGGAAATCACGCTTGTGACACCGTCGCCACAGGAACCGCCAATCGTGATTTTGCCGACGTTGGTATTGTAGAAATTGTTGGTAATAATCCTGCTTTCGTCACCCTCTTGAAGCACGATATTGAGCGTTCCGCTGTTCGTGACGTGGCTGGCGGTAAAAACGGAATTCGTGACATTGATCGTGTCGAAGTTATCGACCGCGTCGCTCGTCATCGTGCCGTTCACAGTGATAGTGCCGGAGTTGCTGATGGAAATATTCGCCAGGCTGTTTGTATTAGTTCCCGTGGCGGAGAACGTCGCACTCTTGCCGGCATCTACGAGCATTGTGCCGTTGCCGAAGATGATGGAGGAATCTTTGATTGTTGCGCCGTCCAGTTTGAACGTGCCTGAGCCGGAGAGAAGCCCGATTTTCAGCGTACTTTCGCCCTTGACAGTGAGCGTGCCGTTGTTGGTTACGGAATTGATCGCCGCATCAAGCGTAACGCCATTCAGCGTGTTCGCGCCAGAGAAGATTACTCCATCAGTTGATGAGGCGAACGTGAACGTATTCGAGCCGATTGTGGAATTATTCACCAGGATTGTGCCAGAAATGGCAATGCTGCCGCCGGAGAGATTGGAATTCTTCAGCGTCGTGCTACCCAGTTCAATCGTGCCATCAAGCGTGCCGATATTCAGCGTACTCGTGCCCATGACTGTGAGAGAATCGGCGTTTCCGACCATGACGGTCTTGCCAGTCGCATCGAGATTGATGTCGTTCAGCGTATTCGCGCCAGTGAATTTCACACCGCCCGCCGTGGCATCCACCTTGCCACCCGTGATGCTGGAAGATTTCAAGGTAGTCGGAGCATCATCCGACGTGCCTGCCGCCACCGTGATCGTGCCTGAAAGTTCCCCGATGTCCAGCGTGCTTTCGCCAGCGACGGAGAACGTGCTGCCGGAGCCGACGGAAACAGCCGACGCTGTGAACGTGGAGTTCTCAACCGTGATGGAAGCGTTGTCGTTGAAGACCGTTCCAGTCACTTGGATCGTGGATCCATTCGTGGCAGTGATCGTGCCGGAGTTCTCAACAAAGTTAGCAACATCCAGGGTGGAGTTGTTCAGCACTATGCCACCAAGATCGCCCGAAACTGTGCTCATGTTTCTGACGACATCAACCGTCATGGTGGAGTTGTTCAACTTGATGCCGCCATTTGAGGCTACGTTCTCGAATGTATTCGGCAAAACACAATCGGAAATTGCTCCCTGGTCAGCGGGAGTGTCTCCGTTGAACGTGTAGTAGTGTGTCTGGGATGCCAGAACCTCAAGTGTATTCGTATAGACCGTTTCACCCCACTTTTCTTTCCAGGCATAGTAGCCGGAGTGGTCATCGTCACCATCGGCATAGCGGTAATAAACAGTGCTGTTTGCCGAGATTGAACCAATGCCGCACCCGGTAAGGACGATGCGGGAGTCCGTGACTTCGAACCGCTGTGTGGAACTCTGATACAGGTAGTCGGTTGTCAGGACGGATTGGGTGAGCGTCGCGATGGTTCCGTCTGCAAGCCGTAATGCAGCGGTGTCTTGCACATGCCTGTAAACGTCAGTGCCGGCCTGGAAATAATCCCGGTGTTGTCCGTCGCCCATTCCGATCGTGAGAGAAGCATTGTCCAGCCAAAAGCTCGGAGAATCCTGCTCAATATCAAGGACCGCCCCTTTAAAGTCGGACATTGCCAGAGTAGAATAAAGCAATACTGTTGCGGAAGCATTATTAACCCCAAATCCCGCATATGCTCCCTTGATATAAATCTGGTTGCCGAGTTCAAACAGAATGGAACTCGTTGAATCGTCTGGTTCCGAGTCAAAAAGCCAGTCGAGGTCCTTGTTTCCGGTAATTGAGACTAAACTGTTGTCCGATTCCAGCGTGTTTCCTGTTCCAGGGTCAACCATGGAGACGGTCACGGTTTTTCCCTCCACTACAAAGTCTTCATCAACACTGTGAAATATGTACGGGCCATCGGTAATATCGATTATCCCCTCAACGGAGACATCGTCTACCGCCAGGTACAAATATTCATAGGAAGCGTAAGGGTTGTTCCTGATTTTAATTGTAGCCATATCGTTTGCCTCTCCTTTGTCGAGATCAGCTGAAAACAGTTTGTAACTCGACCTGTTCCGTTTGGCTTCTGCATTTGTGCATATAAAATACTCTATGATAAATAAAGGAAATCAAATAAAGCATGAAAAAAAACACAGACATCCCATAAATTTCTAAACTGCGGATATTGGGTGAATTTTAAGGATGAGGATGCTGTCCTCGTTGTGGTATGGAGGCACTCCATCGAAGGTCACGACGATTTT
This sequence comes from Victivallales bacterium, assembly GCA_017450525.1. Classification (GTDB taxonomy): domain Bacteria; phylum Verrucomicrobiota; class Lentisphaeria; order Oligosphaerales; family Oligosphaeraceae; genus RGIG3456. The sequence continues at coordinate 9,399 of JAFSTJ010000642.1, forward strand.
TCAAAATACGTCGTTGATTTTGAGCAATGAGCGCGTCTCCTGTTCGCGCTTTTCGTCATCTGGAATCTGGTAGGCGGACTGTATATTGAACAAAAGTTGATAAATCCGCAAGGCTATGTTCCCCGTATGGGGAGGTAAATGTAAGCCGCGAAGCGGCTAGTGCCCTTCGGGCGCCTTTACCTACCCTCATGGGGAACATAGCATTTACCAAATATTCTCCATCACCAGACAATGTCCTTGACACTCGTTTACAAGGTGCAAGAATTGGTGATGACACATTTGGCATTTCTATTTTCCTGCTGCCGAAAAACTTCTTAATTATCATTTGGACAGAAGACATGGATAAGAACAAGATTGAAGTTTTTTTGAATGCACATCGTGAGCTTAAGGAATAGTTTCCAAAAACATTTCGAGGTGATCATCGTTTTTGGGAGTATAAGGAATATATCTCCTTTGACTCAATCGTTGACACGCTGAAAAACATCCAAGCATCTTTAAAGAGAATCCCTAATACGCTTGATTCATAATAAAAAGGTGACAACGCGAAAGCCGAAGTCGCGGCACACCTAGTTTCTGAGCCGTCCAGCGGTACGATGCGCCGCCTCTGCCCTGGCGTCTCAATGCCACGTGCAGGCCTTTCTGCACTTTGCCGCTTCTGAGACAACGCCTGAGGGGAGTCTAGCGGGGGGGGAGGTGATTTGGGAACTGTATCGTGCCGAGGAGGAAGGGCGCCTGGCGGACTTCAGCGGGATTGACATGTCAGCATTCGAGAAGACGTGGTGCAAATAATTGATGGCAGAGTCCAGCCTGAATGAGCGCCGATTGGCACTCACATTCTAATAGCCTCTTCTATCAAAGGACACGCCAAAGACAATGCTCGCCTTTGGGGACGGACACGGATCAATTGAGGAGAATCTACGGAAACGCCCGTTCGGCGATTTCAGAGAACTACCGCATAAACATGCCTGGACTGAAAATAAAGGTCTCGACCGACCCCATCCGAGTGTAACTTTTTGCTTTGTTGTGTGTATTCAATGCAGTTATAATTTTCAACAAAAAAAAGCAAGGAGAGAAACATGGCAGTACAATTCGATCCAAAGAAACTTGGCGCGTTCTTGAACGTCGATTTCGGCAATGACGATGCCATTGCCAATCTCGATGAGGGAAAAGACGGCCTCAAACAGAAAGGAAAACTCGGTTCCTTCATCTTGAAGCCTTTCCGCTCGCCCGCAACAACGCCGTGCGCACAGAACTTTTGAAAGCGCTCGGGAAAGCGTTCGGCCTCGAAATCCAGTATGACGGCGACAAGGCAAGCTTCTCCGATGATTTCATGCGCAAGCTGGAGGAGATTTTGGGGGACGAATTCAGGCGCAGCGACTTCGGCATCAAGAACGGCGAGGTCGCGTCGGGCAAGCCCCTCACCCAGCGCCGTATCAAGGCCATCGTCTAAGCGGCGAACGAAAATGCGATCAAGGCGCAGCTGAAGAATAATGTCAGCGTGATCAATGATGAGCCCAAGAATGAAGTCATCTAGGAAGGGGAGGAGCCTGAAGGCGAGATCGACGAAGACGAGAAAGAGGAAGAGCTGGATCCTAGAAAGAAGTTGATTGCCTCCGCGCAGCTTGAGCGGAAGCGGATCGAGCAGAAGTTTAATTGCTCGATTCCGTTTTTCGCATATGGTTACTCCGTTGACACCTTGGAGGTGTTCATGCCATACTGTGCCAAGATGAAAAAGCTGAAATCCGATCCCCTTTGGACATTGGAGAAATTGTTCAAGTCTTGCGCCAAGAACGAGCACGATCGCAAGGTGCTCGCGGAGTTGCTCGCCAGCGGCAGAATCAGCATCTACAGCAGCGATGGCAAGCGATTGCTAGAGGGGAAAATGCTTGAGCCAGTCATCAAAGAGGTATCGACCATCTTCGGCCAGCTGAACAAGTTCCGCGAAGCGAATGGGGATGCCGTGTACGAAAGCCTAGAATCTGCGTTAAGGGCGGCAAAATGGAACATCTCGACGAAGGCGCTGGTGCAGCTGACCACCACGGATTGCGTCAAGCTTGCCAAGTCCGCCAAAGATTTCAATATAGACCGTTTCAACTTGCAGTGGGAGAAGCACCAGAGCTTTCAAGCCGCAACCACGCTGAAGGCGTTCAAGGAACAGATCGAGGAATGGTTCGACAATTGCCAAGACGAGTTCGCGACCGAGGACGAGGAAGATCCAGAGCGCCTGATGCAAATCAGGAAACAGCTCTTCATAGCCCTGGCAATCAAGCAATCCGAGAAGCTGGATGCAATTTTGAAGTCGGTCGGCGACATCCGCGAAGCATTGGTCACCACGTTCAATCAAGGCGAGGCCGTAGCCTTTTTCGAACCATTCCTGAAAGTGAAAGAAGCCGCTGGCGAAGAGTAAACTTTCACCTTGGAACTATCTCAGGAGGAAAAGCCATAGCAATAGCAGTCAATAGGCTGATGGGTTGGATTTTTGAAATGCTTCTTATGATTTTCTGGATTGCAGTCACTTGCGTTTCCAAACTCCAAGTACCTCGCCTGTGTATTGGGTATGTATATGTCCGTCCTTATTCAGCCATCCAGCAAGTTCCTTGGGGACAAATTCCTTTGGAACAGGCTGGCTCATGATTCTGCGGCATACAACGACGCGCTCAGCCTCCATGTAAGTGACTCCCCCGTAGGGTGTCTCGACGGGAGTGAAGCCCGATTCCTTCTCCTTGTCCGTGTCACGCCCAGACTTGCCGCCAAATATGCTGACAAGTGTTCCTTGTTTTTCCTTCGAATACCAGGATAACGTGAACACGGGCTCAGCCTCGAAGTAGGCATGGCTATAACGGTTTTCACGGATATAGATAATTGCCACAGGTTTGCTCCAGAGCACGCCACAGGCCCCCCAGCCAAGTGTCAGCGAATTGTAATGTTTGCTGTTTCCAGCCGTGCCAAGGTAGATGCGCGACGCGAAGTTTGCGCCCATGTCCTTGGAAACGGGCATATTTTCAAAATTTTTTAGAAACTCCTCCACAGGAAGAGGCTTTTGTCTTGGTTTTTGGGGAATATCCACGGCTGTCAGACAGACGCCAAGAAAAAGGACTATTGCGATGAAGATGTGTTTCATGATGTTTACCTCCGTTGGTTTATTATTTTTTTAAGAAAACAAGCCAGGCTGTATTGTCAATTGGCAAAGGTGATGTGCTTATCTTTGCCATCCCTGAATTTTGTAATTCTTCTCCAAGAGCTTGCGTTCTTTTGAACCATCATCTGGCTTGAACCAAACCTCAAAGCGCGCTCCATAGAACTGCTCCCACTCGCCCTCGTAGATTGTGAATTGCATAATGGAAAAGAACTGCTCCTGAGGAATGCTTGACCAGCCAGGAACGCAATTTGAGCTGTCTTTAAGGCGAACACTGGAAAGCTGCGTGCCTTTGGTGATTTCAAAAGCCTTCAGGTAAACTGTACCTCTTTCCATTGGATTACACCAAAGCAAGCCTTCGTATATGCCACCTTGCATGCCGTCCCGCAAAACAAGGTCTGGCTTTCCATTGCGGCAGCTGTCCTTAGGCAGAAGTGCACGCCAGTTTTCTAAATCTGCCAGAAGACGCGCAAATTCCATTTCGGAATATTCCAATGCAGCGGCCGTCATCTGCCGACCTTCAAATTGACTCTGGTCAAAGATATTAACCAGTGCGGCACCGCATTTGAAACGGGTTTCCCAAGTATGGCCTCCTCTGTCGTTTTTTCGGTGTTCTGTTTTATCTCTGGGAAACATCGCGCTGCTGTTCCATGCATTTCCGTCAAAAGAGATTTCAAATCGGAATTGGAATTCAAGTTCTGGGTCACCGACCTTTTTTCCATTTTCATCAGTCGTCAAGAAGTGACTATAGAACTGATTGGATGCAACAGCACCATCAGGATAACGAAAAAGGCGTACGGCATGGAGCGCATTGGTGTTTCCACGATACACGCGCCATTCAGGATTGCAGGCAAGATATTGCATAAGGATAGCTTTGCCTTTGTTAGAGGCAAGCAGCTTTTCCAGCGAAGGGAGCTGGCATTTTGCGTCATCTGCAAGTCTAGAGCCTTTGTTTATCGCATTTAGGACAAACTGCTGAAATGAATTTTCAGGTGCGTCACGCCAATGGGAACGATTGAAGAAATGGGTATTGAAGCGTTCCTTTTCAGGTTCGGCAAGCGGTATATTCTCAGGCAGCTTCAGATTGTCCGCGAATTTATCCCTGTTTGCCTCATGCAATTCCTTGAAGAATTGCCTAGCCCTCTCTGGAGCCAGCCTTGCGCCCTTCCTGGCAATCAAAGTAAACTTTGCTTTGTTCTTGGGCAGAAGGACATCATGTTGCCCATCAATTGGTACATAGACATCCGTAGCCTTAAAGCCAGTCTGGGATGATTGCGAGTGGATTGTAAGCTCACCCTCATTCCACTCCCAACTATAGGATAATATTGGAGGTTCCTTCCCTGTGCTTTTTTTGATTTTTTGCTGAAATTCCTCAAATTGCTGACGCGCCTTCTCCGACAAAACCGTTTCGGCGCTGCCACCTTCCATGAGACGCAATGCAATCTGCGATGGCTTTATCTCCCCGCTGTTCTCTGGAAAAGATATGTACCAAAGGCCCTCCGTGAGATTCAATTCTCCGCCAAACAGGAAAATCATGGAGCATAAAAAAACGCTGGCAATGATGTTTCTTTTCATAATGCGCAAATCCAGTATCTGAATTACACTTTCTGTTGAGGTAATTTAAAACTATTTGTAGCAATTGAGTTGCAAGCTTGCAATCCAACACTACATATAGTGTGCAATAAGCTTTTCATGCCTGAAAATACTCATTATTCCAATGACTTTAGTATAAAATCAGCAATGTCCATGCTAAGCTGTGTGCGGGCACCCATCAGTCCGTGTCTGCTTTTGTAGTTCTTGGACAAGCAGTATGGAAGTGTCTTGTTTCCTCGCGCAGCATCATAAAAAACCTTCAACAGCTCGTTGGAAATGCAGGTATCCCATTCTCCCATGACAAGAAACAGATTGACCTTGTTCAGCTTCTGCGCTGCATTAGGGAAGGCATATTCACTGGCATGCTCGGCAAGGTCTTTGTAAACCGCCTCGAAACCGTCTGTTTTGAGAACCTCCAATCCATTGTCTATCATGAATTTTCTCATCTCATCTTTTGACATCTGCTGATACATGGTTCCGATGTCGCATGGCGCAAGCATTACAAGCCCACGCACTCCAGAAACCTCAGCCGCCGCATTAAGAGCCGTGTTACCGCCCATGCTGTGACCAAGTAGAAAAACTGCATTAGGATTGACATGGTATTTCGCCTGGAAATCAGGACTCTTCACGTAATGCACCAGATTCACGGCATCCTTCACACTGTTTGAGATGGAATACTTGCCATGGCTTCCCCAGGCGCCACGATGATGTGGAATCAGCACCACGCAGCCAGCACGGCAGAGCGCCTGCCCTATATCGTCAAAGCGCCCGAAACCAGCAAAGCCATGAAACATCAAAACGCAGGGACGACGCTTTGCGCCAAACGTTTGTCCTGGCATCAGAATTTGCCCGTAAATCTCCGCATCACTGCTTTTGAAGACCAGCGCATCATAATCGGCAACCGCTTCAGATGAGCCCACAATCTCATCTCTGAACAGATTGCCCTTTTTCAACTGCACATCAGATACGCCTGCACATCCTGCAAGCATATATACAGACAACAGCACTGCTGAACACGCCAGTGTAATCTTGTTGTAAGTCAAATTTGACAGTATTTTCACTTGCTTGTCTCCTTTTTGGTGACACCATCGCCATATATGGTCTTCCAGTCATCACGCATTGACACCGGTATCCAGCCGTACTTTTTGCAATCTTGAAGCATTTGAGCTGCCTTTGCCTTGTTTCCATACTCACGCGCCAAGTCATCGCATAGCAACATAAAACCCAGTGCCTTGTATTTGTTCCCGTATATGGTGTAATTCAGCATGCTTGCATCACTCATTGAGTTGCCAAAGGCCAGCACAGGCTGCACACCAATCTCACGCACGATGATGGACACTTTGTTCATTTGGAGATTCTTCACCAGATTTACACCGCCAAGAAACAGCTTGTCACCATCGGCCAAAATATACTCCAGCCCGTCCTTGCCACCCTGACCGCTTGCCACCACAGTATTGTCGGAGCCGATGATCTGGGTTGGCGCCAAGCGCAGCACCTTGGTAAGAGGACGCATTGTAAAGCGTTCTGTACCGCTGATCACATATACTGTGAAGTCATTCTGACGCAGATAGTCAATGACTTCCAGCATTGGCTTATAGTAGGCGTCACCGCGTTTGAGCCCATTGAAGCCAGGCTGATCCTGAGCCATGAACTTTTGCACAAAGGCATAAAATTCATCGAAAGTCATGCCCTTGTATGCCTCAGCAACCATGCGCTCGCGGTTCTTGTCCAACTTAGGGAACTTGCCGTTACGCGAAGCGCGCGCTGCTGCCAGTTGCTCATCGGTCGCCTTGAAGCTAGGATCATCCAGCACGCGATGTTCAAAAAGCGTCCAGTCGAAATATGTAGGATCAGTCTCCAGAAACAGCGTTCCGTCAAAATCAAAGACTGCAATGCGATTTTCGACAGGAATATAGTCAGG
>JAFSTJ010000643.1 GCA_017450525.1 Victivallales bacterium
ATCGCCACGGAGTGGTGAGACATAGGATAGCCCCGGGTGAGCGCCCGCAGGGCGCGAACCCGGGGGACACGGTCGTTGTACGTAATCCGCGCCCTGGAAGGGCGCCACACCGCCGCGGAGCGGCGAGACAAAGGATAGCCCCGGGTGAGTGCCCGCAGGGCGCGAACCCGGGGAACACGGTCGTTGTACGTAATCCGCGCCCCGGAAGGGCGCCACACCGACAAGGCGCATTCTACAAGTGCATTTGTTATGCATTATATGATTTTTTCATAGGACTTCAAGATTTTTCCTATTAACCGCTTGAAATTCTAATAGAATGTATTATATTTGAAAATTGATACTTTCCCAAAATGTAATACTTGGAGCTTTTTGGAGATATGGTTTTCTTATTTTTTGCTTTCTAAAAGAGTGCAACATCAAAGGAGTAATGTCATGAGTTATACATACAGCTATTATCACATAATTTTTCATACATTGCATAACAATCCATCTATTGATGAAAAACATGAAAATGATCTCTATAGGTATATATGGGGCTTGTGTAAGAACAAGAATGTTTTTCTGCATAGGATAGGAGGTACTCCAAACCACCTCCACCTTATGGTAAATCTGCCTTCCGCATTGTCTTTGGCAGATTTTGTAAGAGAGTTAAAAACATCAACCAATCATTGGCTGAAGTCAAATCCTAATTTCCCGTTGTTTGATGGATGGTCAATTGGATATGCGGGCTTGAGTTGTGGTCCAAATGATATTGAAAGAGTTGTCGCATATATCAAAAATCAAAAAGAACATCACAAAACAATTGCATTTATTGATGAAATGAAAAGTCTTTTTGAAGAATATGGCATTGAGATCGATGAAGAGTATTTCGAAAGCGATTGGATTCAATAGGATTTTATCTCTTTGTGAATAATAGTTCTTCCATTACATATAAAAACATTATTACCACATATATGGGAGAACATTGTTTCGTCATTCGCGCGGTTGTGTAGCGCCCTTCCGGGGCGCGGATTACGTACAACGACCGTGTTCCCCGGGTTCGCGCCCAAGGGCGCTCACCCGGGGCTATCCTATGTCTCGCCACTCCGTGGCGATTGCGCCGCTCCGCGGCTTCCTGGGTTGCGCCACTCCACAGCTTATCCTTCTGAATAGTTCCAGCGAGTTTACTTTTCTTTTTCAATCCTGTCCCACTGGTCAATAAGCTTGGCGGCGAAGGAGACTTCCTTTCCTGTCCACCCGCAGAGGACTGCACCACGGTAGATGAACTCTGGAATCACGGCGTTGTCATAGCCAGCGGTCTGGACTGTGAAGAAGTTCACCTTCGGGTTGACCGTCGCACGATACTTCTTGAGCAGCTTCAGGACATCGATATAGTTTCTATGTGCCCTGAAGCTCTCGGGACCAATAAGATAGTCATCTCCGATGCCATAGAGGCCGCCATGGCCCGCCTGCTGGTCGGAGAAGATGAAGATGTTGTCGTACCACTCATTTGCCTCAATCGCCCTCTGGAAGAACAGCCAGATGCCATTTTCAGTGGCAAGGCCGACCTCCTTGCCCCTGTCAGCGGAAATACTCTGCGCCTGGTTCAGGACACCGTTTCTTTGTGAGACAGGGTAGATTTTCAAGTCATCGCCGAACTTGCCCACATACCCTTCGTCGGACTGCCTTGCGGTAATGACGGAGTTGAGGTTGTCGATGACGGCGATTGTGTTGCTGCCATATTCAGAGGTAAACGCGCCCCATGCCGAGCCCGAGTTGTCGGAAAGGCAGATGGTCCTTCCCTTGAGCTTCGGAAGTTGCGCAGTTGCGATGTCAATGCACTCCTCAAGCGCGTCCCAGATGATTGGATTGTCCTTTCCGCATGCCTTCAATGCCATCATCGCGGCATAGTAGCGGAACGGGAACTGCCTGCCGTTCTTCACGCCCTGCTTCAGTTCCTCGGCAATCTCCTTGACCTTGTCTGTTGAAGGCTTCTCCTCAAGGATGTTCCTGAGATTGCGGAGCAAGGCCATGTGCGGGAATCTGATTTCATCCAGGATTTCCAGAAACAGCTTGCCTGCTGAACGGAGGTTCTCCCACGTCTTCTCGTCTTCCTTGACATCAATCTTCCCGTCCGTCATCAAGTCGGCTACCAGGTCGCCTTTCGCATGGCAGATTCGGACGAGGTTGATGAGGCCCGTTTCGGCGGCCTTGTACTTGTTCATCTCGTAGGCTGTCATCTTCTCAACGCGATCCTTCCAGGAACGCTTGAGGAGAGAGGGGATGCCCTTCTTCTCCATGTCGTTGAGGAACAGCCAGCATGCAAGCTGGACTGCTGGCTCGTCTGCGCGCTGCATGACCTGGAGATTGAGCCTCCTGAACTCGCCAGGATTCTTCTCGTCGAACTCCACGCGTGCGGGGCAACCAGCCGCCATGACCATGATTAGTTGAGGAACGACGCGCACCATGTATTCCTGGCGCAGTTCCACAGCAAGTCTCAACGTACCGCCGAAATCGGCCTCCAGCGCATCGGCGATACACCTTATCGTGAGCTGTGAGGGGGTGACATCAGAGTGCAGCTTAAACACACTGTCATCCCGAACCAAGGGGGAGATTTCGATGCAATCCTCCTCTCCCACCTCCTTCTGGTAGTACTTCGGCTCCATGAACATGGACGAGGAAGCAACCAATTTCAGGGCCTCAAGGGGGCTCACGCTAAACGAGACGCCGCCCATATAGTTCACCACTTTGCCCTTGTCGTCCTTGCGGGTGAGCATCTTCTTAAATCTAGTCATTTTTCCATCCTCCTGTTTTGTCATTTCCCACTTCTACAGTGAAACCACTTGCCCCCAAAAAGAAAGCACCACTTTTGCCCAAAGTGATGCTTCCAAACTGAATTTGCCTGAGATTATTTGGTCAGCGAACATTTTTTATTCTAACCAGTTGAACTACTCTCACCTCCTTTTGCAAGGACTTAAGAGGACAGGCCTCGAACCTTCATCATCATTTCACTAAAATGAAGAACTCCGACCGTCTGCTTCAGGCAAAACCATAAAGAAGCATCTGAGATTATCGGGTGAGCTAAATAGGTCGAACGACCTATCATTTTCACGATAAAAAGAGACGAAGTAAGCCCAGCCCCTGCTTCAGATGCAGAACTGTTAATTAATTTATTGAAATTCGGTATTTTGTCAAATCGTTTTTGCATTTTTTCTCTATAATGCGATATTATTTAGTAGAAAAACTATATGCCTTAATTGTTTTCTTGTAAATAGCATGATGAGTTGATGACTACACTTTCTTCGCGTAAACCATAACGGAGAAAAAACATGACATTCAGAATTGCAGTTGCCCTGTTGGTGGCCTCCTTCA
>JAFSTJ010000644.1 GCA_017450525.1 Victivallales bacterium
CCTCATGGGCCGGTATTTTTACGGTGAACTCATTTCCCTGGTATGTATGGGACTGGATTTCGTCCCGCCACTGCGTTTTGCCTGGGTTCTTTAGTTTCAATTCCAATGGTTGAGCCGAATGGTTCAAAATCATCGCCATTTCCCTGTCTTTGTCCTTTGAGGTGAACGTCGAATAGCCGCCCTTGCTGTTTTCAGGAAAATGCAGTGAAATTTCCTTTTCCCCCGTCAGGAAAAATGCCTCGTATCTTGAGACAATTGATGAGGCCTCTGCCAGTTTAACATAGTAGTCGCCGTCGAATCTGCCCCACCACCAGAACGAGACGCCGTCCATTCCCGAGGCGAATGAGCGCAGTACCTCCAGCTTTATCAAGGGGGCTGGCGGTTTCATGGAGGAATTGCGTTCGTAGCCTGGCGTCAAAGTCGCCCATACCTGCAATTCCGAATTGCCTTTCTGCGCCGCTTCGCTGCGCAGTTTCCTGACATGCTCCTTCATCTTGGCATTGAATGTCTCATCCAACGCGGCATAGCTGTTGGCGTAGTAGCTTAAGAACGCCAGGTCTATGTCCCCGATTGCGTCATGCCAGTCGGCTCGGTATGTTTCCATGGTGTCGGATGAAGGCAGTCCTGAATAGAATCCGAATTGGGCCTTTGGATTGATATCCTTGAATGCCTTTCGCATGGCGCGGCACATTTCCGTACACTGGTGGCAGCAGAAGCGAATCCATTCGGCATTGTATGTTTCCCTGATGATTTGCGGAGAAAGCTTTTTTTCGTGCGCAATGCCCGTCATTTTCCTGAAGTCCTCAATGCAACGGTGGCAGAAGCAGACATCCCAGCAGTAGGGACCCTCCAGGTCCCATACAACTGCATTTGAGCCAGCCTCAATATCCTTCAGCTGGCCTTTTCTGTTCTCCAGCAAAAGCCGTGCATTGTCGGCCAGCATTGCCGTCGGGCACAGGCGTGTCTTGTCAATCGAACCATCGTATTTGACTGCCTGAGCCCCCTCTGCCTTTCCAAAGAATTCCCACCAAAGGTTGTTGATCAGAGGCAGCTTGTATTTTGCGGACAGCGTACGTGCCTCGGGCATGGATTGCGCCCTGTCCGCGTCCACACTGTTGAAACCTACGGCGCACATTGTACGGAATGTCGCGTCAAGGCAACCTGTATATGGATACCATGTCCACAGGAAATTGTGGATTTGCAGTTTGGATGGCGGCGTGACTGCGATTGGCGGCAGTATTTCAACTGTGGTTTTGTTTTCCTCTTCGACAAGGTCGCCAGCCTGAAGTGCAGTGTAGATGGTGGCTTTCTTTCCGATAAGGGCGGGATCGCGGCATTCCAGGAAGATTTGAATGCCATGGAAAAAGCGCAGCTTCTGGAGCTGGTTGACTTCCAGCCTGCCCTCCATTGCAATTGTGTAGCGGCAATAGGGGCGTTGCTCTTTGAGAATACGCTCCGTCTTAAGCAGCTTGCATTTGCGGAAGAAGTTGTATTCCACATCAGTCGTGGGGTCGAGAAGCGCAAGTCCTTCTGGAAGCGTGATTATGGCCTTAACATTGTCAACAGGGCCTTTGGAATGGTTTGCGAACAGCCAGAAGGCGTGTTGCGCAGTCCCATAGAGTATGGGCAGGCGGTCGCCTCGCTCCTCGCAGGGCCAGAGGACGGAAAGAAGACCATCGCGGTAGTTTCTGACATCGACAGAGAAGCGTGTCGCCTTGTCCCCTGCCTTCAGGCTGAGGTCAATAGTGTATTTGCGCTCTTTTCCCATGGCGGGAATGACTAGGGTCTTTTCCTGGGCTGTGAGATGCAGCGTTTGGGTGTTTGCCTCACGCGAGCCTTCAAGTGACGCTCCTACTGTGACCGTTTCAGGCCTTGTCGGAGCGAAGTTGAGCTGGATTTCCTTTTTCTGCATGTCCAGGTGAAGGGATTGCGGATTGCCTGGTGCAGCGCCGAAATGCAGGATTGCATAGCGTTCAGGACGCAGGAAATACTCACCTGTGTTGTTCCAGAAGCTCTTTTCGCCAAAGGGAATTTCAGAGCGGCAGAAGTTTACGCCCCAGACAGTGCCTTGCTTTACATCCTGGAAACTCAGTAGTTTTAGCGGAATCGCGGCCTCGACGGTCCAATGGTCGGAATGGAGCTTGACGGCAGTTTTCCAGCTCAACTTCAAGTCTGAAAAGCCAGCCTCGTCTATGCGCCGCTTCAGTGAGCTGTCCTGTCTTTTGCCGTTTGGATTGATGACGAGCTGGAATGCTCTTTGACGCGTATGGCCAGGATCGAGATATATTTCCAGGCAGTCGTCAGTCCAGACCGAATCATTGTCCTTTGTGCGCAATCTGCGCAGGAGTGGCATTTTAGCCTCGTTTAGTCTTGCGGCGATGTACAGCGTGTCGTTGCACCAGACTGCCTTGACGCTTGTCTTCTGGGTTGCAAGCTTTTTGCCGCCGAACATAATGAAGTCGCCTGCTTCCTGGGCTTCGCGATAGACCTCATCGTCAATGTCGCCGTCAATGACTGGCGGCGCGGGGATTTGCTTCACGCTGTAGAAGCGCTGGGCTTCTGCAAGTACGGAAAGTTTTTCAGCCGCATTGGCATCTATGGTTTCATTTTTTTTTTGACTTTCCTGAAAAAGCCTTTCCGCTTCCTGGGGATTGTTCGATTCGCAGAACACGATGGCGTCCAGCGCACCATCCGTGGTCTTTGCGCTGCTGCCGATGGGCTTCTGCATAAACACCTGCGGCATAAGCCCCTTGTTCTTCTCGCTTTTCCTGTACTGTCCTATGCAGACCCATGTCCATTTGTCATCGCCAGGTGTCTGGAACCATCCAAATGGCTTGTCTTTGTCGTAAACAAGGAACCAATACGCCTTGAGCGTGCTGCGGATGCGCACAAGGCAGAATGCGGACTTGTCGCCAAAGTCAGGGATGGGAACGTCTTTGGCATAAACATACCAGGTCTTGCCGAAGACTGCCTTCCCGCCGCTGGCAGTTTCATCGTTTTTGACAAAGCCATTTCCCTTGAAATCCTCCGCTTCCAGAAGGATGCTTTTGGGGGCGGCTGCTGCAGATTGTCTGGCAACAGCATTTCGCTGCTCGAATTCCTTTTGAGCCTCGGCTGGCGATGAGGCGAATACCATGGCATCTAGTGCACCTTTGACCTTGGGCGCACCAATCGCCTTCTGAAGGAATACCCGAGGCATCATGCCCTGGTTTTTCTCTGTTTTTTGGAATTCTCCCAGTCGCACCCATTCCCACTTGTCGCCGCCAGTGGTCTTGAACCATCCAAATGGCTTGCTGGTATCGTATGCAAGGAACCAGTTTGCCGGCACGTCTGAACGGATTCGGGCGAAGCAGAAATGCTTTTCTTCGGGTATTGGGACGCCCTGGGAGAAGGCGTACCATGATTCGCCAAAGACTGCCTTGCCACCGCTGGCCGTTGCGTCATCCTTCACGACCCCTGTGTCCCCCTTGAAGGTCTCTGCCTCGAAATATCTCATTTCGCTTATGGCATTCGAGGCTGCCAGAGTAAAGACGAGCAGACCAAAACATATAAGAACACACACTTTTTTCATGATGTTTTTCCTCTGAAGAGGTGTTTTCAAAGCCGTCAATGAGCAAAAATCACGGGACAAGACTACAGGAACCAGCCGCTATACCAGTAGGTGAAGTATGAGCCTGTCTTCTCCAGCATCAGCGAATTGGGGTCTTTTGTCTGTGCATTTCCCGCAACCGCCACGTAATTGATCTTGCCTGCATGTCTCGGGGAGGGATGCTGCCAGCCTTGGTCATTTGCACGTTTCCTGAAGAATAAGTATGTCATGGATTCTCCATTGATCGCATTTGCCGGCAAGAGTTTTTTATCATATTCCTCGTTGTATCCGTCTGTGCAATCTACCGAGGATGTTATATAGGGGCCGTCTGCCACGTGCAGCACATCGGAGGGCCTTTCGATTTTTGTCGCCATCACTGGTTTCCAGTTGTCAACGTTGTGCAGCCAGTAGTTGCGTCCACTGGTGTATATGCTGGTGCCATATCCCAGACCGCTGGCAGGGCGGCTTGGGCAGAACCAGCAACTCCCCTTTGTCAAGGGTCCAAGATAGGGCTTGTAGTGGATGTGTACCTGGAAGCTCTGGTACTTGTAGTCATCATTTGCTCCTGTGACAAAGGGAAAATATTCGTTGTTGTCCGCCTGGTATTGTATTGCCCCCGTGCCAATCTGCTTGAGGTTGTTGATGCAGGAGACTGTGCGTGCCTTCTCCCTGGCCTTGCTCAGTGCTGGCAGGAGCATGGCCGCCAGTATGGCGATTATCGCGATAACAACGAGCAATTCAATCAAGGTAAAGTCAAACACGTTTTGCTTCTGGAAATCCTTTTTCATAAGACAACTCCGTTATTTTGCCATTGGCATGTGATCCACTTTTAGTTTACCGATAAATATACAATTGTCATTGGCATTTTACAATATAGGTCAATTTTTATTTTTAATTGCCTTTCTTTCCAGAAAATTGATCTGGATTATGATAAATTGCTGGAATTTCTAGGTAAAATGCCAACTATTAATGAAGAATTGCAAAAATGAGATAGGTCAGATTTTTCAAAAACATATAGGTCAATTTGAAAAAACGATTTTAGGCGGTAAAATATTTTTCCATTCCAGGCAATAGAATTTCATAGGAGCGCTCAATGCGAATCACAGGAACATTTCTTGATGAGATAAGCCACGACATACCGCATCAGAACTGGGGATACGAGGAGTGGGATGCGGATTTTCGCGCGATGAAGGCCTTTGGCATAAACACGGTCATCATGATACGCTGCGGCTGGAACCGTTGGATGACATTTCCCTCGCAGGTAATCCATAAGGAGAAGCAGGGCTTCCTGCCGCCAATGGATTTGCTGGACATGTTCCTGGAACTGGCTGAAAAACATGGGATGGACTTCTTCTGCGGCAGCTATGATTCAGGGACGCACTGGTGGGAACCTGAATATCAGGTGGAGCCCGAAGTGGCTCTTATGACGCGTGTCTGCAATGAGATTATCGAGCGCTACGGCCAGCGCAAGGCGTTCAAAGGCTGGTATCTTTCGCAGGAGATCGCAGGCAGGAATCCAGCCGCAACAACTTGCTACCGCAAACTGGGCACCATGCTGAAGGAGCGCATGCCTGGTGTCAAGATAATGATATCCCCTGGAATGAGCGGTGCCAAGGCGTACAATGCCAAGATGGAGAAGATAGGCGTCACCATAGCCCCTGAACTTCATGAAAAGCAGTGGCTGGAGAACATGGAGAAGATCAAGGGAATAGTGGATATAGTGGCGTTCCAGGACGGGCACGTTGAAATAGAATTGCTGCCCACTTTCCTTAAAATAAATAAGAGAATTTGTGAGGCCAACGGCATTGAATGCTGGACCAACAGCGAGAGCTTCGACAGGGACATGCCAATCGACTTCCTGCCAATAAAGTGGGAAAAGCTGCGCCTCAAGCTGAAGGCGGCCGAGGAGGCAGGCATCACGAATGCCATAACCTTTGAATTCTCACATTTCATCAGCCCCCACAGCATGTACAAGTCCGCCAGGTATCTCTTTGACAGATACTGCGAGGAAAACGGCATTCCCGCCCGCTCCAGGAATTTCTGTTAATCCAACGCAGAGGCGCAGAGTTTTTAACGCAGAGTCGCAGAGTAGCAGAGTAGCAGAGTTTTTAACGCAGAGTAGCCGAGTTTATAGTTCATATCTTCAATTAGGCATAATTTCTCTGTTATGCCTCGGTTTACAAAAAATAAAAGAACTCTGCGCCTCTGCGCCTTTGCGTTAAAAACTCTGCGCCTTTGCGTTGATATTAGCCAATGACCAGGGCGGTGCCGCCAAGTGGGATGCAGCCGTCTGGGGCTGGCAGGCATTCGCCATTGAGCACATTGGTGGCGTTTTTGACTGCCAGGCACTTGTCTGAGATGTTCATCAGCCATGTTTGCTTTTTGCAATTGCCCAGTGCCTCGTCCAGGCAGTATCCATCACTTAGGATGAGCATTCTTTCCTGCTGGTCTTCAACGATGGCGGCGGCTATCTCGGTCTGGTTGAAGAGCACAGACCATTTGCCGTGGTTGATAAGATCCTTGTGCTGCCTGTAGAATCCCACGTAATGGCTGATGAGACGCTTTTCCACATCGGACAGCGTGGACAGTTCCATGGAAAGCATTGGCACGCCCACCAGCATCGCCATCATGTGCCTGGCAATGTTGTGGGGAAGTTCGCTCTTTGCCCAGTATGCGGGGTCGGCGTGCACAGGGCCAAGATTGCCTATATTGAGCCTGATTTCCACCAGCCGCCCGAAGTTCAGCCTCCAGTCGAAGGGGGCGTCTCCTGCTCGGAACTGGGTGCCATATTTCAGCATTAGGGGCGTTGCGTATGACTGGCGGAATTCAATCAGCGCATGGGGATTGTCCTGCTTTAGGCCATCGGTAATGCTGGCGATGAATGCCTCTGTTTTTCTGGCATTGGGATTGTCGGTGCTTGGCACCACGATGTCCAGAAAGTCGATTTTCAGGCCATCCAGCCCATTGTCGCGGGCCAGCTTGCGCAGTTTTTCCACCAGCGGTGTGCAATCCGCCTTGGTCATGTCCAGCATGTAGTAGCCTTCCGAATCAGCATAGTTGGAGAAGGATTGCTCCTTGTATTTCTGGTACATGGCCGACTTTTTGCCCAGCAGGTGCGGCGCAACCCAAAGCATGTAGTTTATGCCAAGAGACTGCATG
This sequence comes from Victivallales bacterium, assembly GCA_017450525.1. Taxonomy (GTDB): domain Bacteria; phylum Verrucomicrobiota; class Lentisphaeria; order Oligosphaerales; family Oligosphaeraceae; genus RGIG3456. Next base: position 6,749 of record JAFSTJ010000644.1, read on the forward strand.
CGTTTCACATGTGCCTTGAAATCTGGGAATTTGACCTTGGATATATCCCAGTCGCCCACGGATTCATACCAGGTGGGGACTGTGTCTGGATTGACGCGTTTGTATTCATCGTAGCACCAGCCGTCATCCACGATGAGAGTGCTGAAGCCAAGTTCCCTTGCCAAGGGGCAGGTTCTTTCCACGAATGCCTGGTCCACCTCGCCATGTGTGACATACCAGGTGCAGAACACTGGTTCATACGCGGTCTCTGGATAATTTACCTTTGGCAGGGCAAGGCATTCCCGCCATGTCTCCAGTGCCTCCATCAGACTAGTGCCGCGTCTGTCTAGAATTATGGAAAAAGGCAGTGTCTCCTTTGTGAGCGTGACAAGCAAGGACAGATGAGCCGTGCATCTTTCCTGGTCCATCGCGAAGTTGATTTTGCTGTCGTCTATGAGATTTGTGCATTCCAGGGCGGCGCGTACCGCGCCCTCGCGGCTGAGCACTGCGTAGAATGGGTAGTTTTTCTGTGCTCCACAGGGATATTCCTCGCGCCAGAGCATTTTCCGTGCCCATCCAGGCAGCAGGCTGCTGTGCCAGCAGGTGAATGTGTCAATCAATGGCACCTGTATCTCGGCTTTAAGCCAGCTTTCATTCTCCTTGGGGCGCATCTCCAGTTTGGTCAAGGCTTCGGATGAGAGAAATTCCTCTGTGTGACCGCTGGAATACGAAACAACAATTCTGATTTTATCCATAAAAACTCTCCTTTGTTTATAATACTTTAACGCGGGAGTGTTATTTTGCCATACTCCGTGTTGTGGAATTGGAATAGGCAATGAAAATCTCATAGTTATCTCATAACTTTATACAATGGGGCAGTTGCAAAACCTCTAATGTGAGCGCCGACGGCGCTCACTCATGTTGAAGTTAGGGGAAGGCAAGCTTTGAAATTTAGGTTTTGCAACAGTCCCAACAAAGTATATATAAAGTATATAAATGAGTTATGGGATATCTGTGCTTTTCAACTGTACAGATGGCTTTTTTTAGGACTTGGCGTATTGTCATATTGAAAACAGGGTTTATAATTTGCTACCGTCGTAAAGGAGTTAGCTGTAAGCCAACGTCAACAAAAAGGGCACAAAAATGAGTGATGCATTATCACAAGGAGCGTTTAAGGTTACTTTTAGCGGAATAATGCTGAATGACAAGGAACTTTCAGAGTTTGGAAGCACACCAGAGCAGATTGTAGCAGCATTGTATGAGAAGTATGGCATCTATGGCTTCGCCAGGATATCAGGGCCATTTACCATTGTATTGCAATTCCCCGATGGTGGAAAGACGTTGGTGCGTGACCCATTCGGGCAGAAGCAGTTTTACTACTCTGTCGCTGGCGGTGAAGTACGCCATTCCGAGAAACTGGCCGATTTGTTGGCACCTGGCATGAGCACGGATTGGCAGGCAGTTTCCGAGTACCTTTCCTTGGGCTATATACCTGCGCCTCGCACGATCAAGAGCGAGATTTCCAGCGTGAGGGCAGGGTATTGCGTCACATTTAGCAAGGATGGTATCCAGAAGGAAGAACAGTATTATTCGCCCCAGTTCTATCCTAAGACCTCAATGACCTACGATGAGGCATGTGAAGGGCTGGATGCCTTAATTGAACAGGCCACTGCCCGCTGTATTGCGAAGTACCCAAATCCTGGCGTGCTGCTTTCGGGCGGCATTGATTCCAATCTGGTGCTGTGCTATGCAAATAAGTTGCTGGATACACCGCCAGACTGCATTACGCTGTATTTTGACGACAAGGTATATAATGAATCCAGCCTGGCCGCTCAATCGGCGCAGGCGGTGGGCGCGAAGCATATCACCAAACTGGCGCGTCCAGAAGATTTCTATGAAGTGCCGCGCTTCATGAAGGCGGTGGGAGAGCCATTTGCGGATTCGTCCTTGCTGGCTTCTTCTACAATAATGGAATTTGCCGTGAAACAGAAGCAGGCTGTGCTTATGGGCGATGGAGGGGATGAACTGTTCGGCGGCTACAAGCGCTATCGCTTCATGGCGATACGGGACATGCTGGGCGATTCGCTGACTGCGGCGGGCAAGCCATTTGCCAAATTGCTGCGGGCAATGCTTCCCGCTTCTGGCGAAAGACGCAACCGCCTTTCCACATTGCATCGTGTGGCGGATGCCTTCCTGCTGCCGCAGATTCCATGCTACGGCAGTTTCCAGGAGATATTCTCTGCTAAGGATGTGGCGGAGCTGTGCCCTGAACTGGCAAAGTTCAGCCCATACACCGAATATTGGGAAAAACTGGCCGCGACGCTGGGTTCCATTGACCAGGCAGAGACCGCCAATGGCATAGATTTGTGTACTTATCTGCCCGAGGATGGATGCCGCAAAGACAATGTGGCGGCTGAATTATCGGGAATATGCGCATTGTCGCCGCTGCTGGACATGGATGTGGCGAAGTTTGCCATCAGCCTTCCGCGACATTACAAGACCACCTTGAGGCGCAGCAAGTTGCCTCTGCGCACATTGGCGAAGGGCAAGTTGCCGCCAGTGCTGTTGCAGCAGCCCAAGCGTGGTTTCAGCATACCTGTGGCAAGATGGTTCAGGAACGAATTGCGGCAGGAGGCGGAAAAACTGCCGAATATCCTGCCAGATTGCTTTGACAAGGCAAAGGTGCGCTCCATTCTTGATGCGCATTTTGCCGGGAAAGTTGACAATGGAACGAAGATCTGGGCATTGCTTGCCCTGACGATGGGAATATGAACTATTGGATTGTGGATGAAGAGTGGAGGAGTATCCTCCAGCGTGAGGGGATGACTACTCTTGAGGTGGCACTTGATTACCATGGGCACAAGTTGCTTAGCGAGAAGAAGAAGAGCCGAACCTGGCTGCATACCACGGAAGGCGGGCAGAACATTTTCATAAAGCAGGACACCTCAAGCTGCAAGCGTGCAATGCTGCGCTCCTTGATTCGTTTCCAGAAGCCAGTGACGGCCGTTGAGAAGGAATATGCCAAGCTGGAGCAGATGAGGAAGCTGGGTTTCAATGTGCCAAAGGTCATTATGCTTGGAGCCAAGCGGAATCGTCTGCTCATGCCAGACAGGGCGGTAATGATAATGCTGCCTGTGCAGGGCAAGTCCATGGACAAAATCTGGACCGAGGAGAAAGACGAGGCGAAGAGACAGAAGGCGCGTGAACTTGCGCTAGCCGCGCTGGAATTGCTTTGGGATAGGGGCTGCGACTGGGGTAAGGACTGCAAGCCAGAGCACTTCTTCATCAGCGACGAGGGGCAAGTTTCACTGATAGACGTGGAACGAATGAAATTTAGAGACAAGCCTCTCACGCAAAATACACGGGATGAACAGCTGGTGCGCTTCAATTCACTGCTTAAATAACGCGGAGGCGTAGAGCTGCCGATGTGGAATTACTACTACAATTTTGACGAGGAACGGCAGCTCGCTGAATGGAAGGCATTGTCTCTGGAAAAGGATGGCTCCGTCAGATTGTGCTGCGAATTTGCATCTGAAGAGGAAATTGACAAGATTCTGCTGTGGAACAAAAAGCTCCCCGCATTTCGAAACGAATGTGAGGTTCTTGAGGTAAATGGAAACGCAGTGGAAAAAGACAATGGCTTTTACATTGGTCGTTTCATTCAAAGAAGCGGACTGCGCATTCATCTTCATCCAGGCAAAAACAGAATAGAGGTCAGACTTCTGCCTGGAAATGAGGGGTATGGAAAATTCAGAATGCAGTTGATTGACATACAGGAAAAGCTTGTCAATCGTGAATATTTCCAGTTGAGAAAGACAATGCTTTCTGAAACTTATAAGGAAGAGCATGATATCTCCATTTTGGGAATGAAGCCTGGAGCGGGGCACAGGCATTATCCTGGACGCTTCGGCTTCGTAAAGGCAACAGGATTGCTGGACTGTTCGATGCACGCCTTTGGCAAAGTCAGCAAGATGTATCTTTGCGGCGATCCTAAAACAAAGGTGCCTTGGGCCTGGGGATATTCTCTTATTCAGGAGAAGGAAACTGAAGGGAACGGGGCCAGCTTGGAGGAATACCAGGTAAATCCGCTGGCCATTCGCTGGAGGCGAAAACATACGGAATATCTTTGTTCCACGGCATTTCCAGGGATAGTGACGGAATGTGTTGGAATGGCGTATCTCAAGGTGTCGGAACTGACTTTTGCTGGCAATTACCAATATGTTTTGAGTGCAGGGGAACTTGCCTCCACTGGGCGTTTCAGTGGTAATCTTCAGGAGAATTGGCTTTTGCTTTTTGGAAGCACGGAATATCCAGACGTGCCACTGCTGATAATATTCGACAAAAGGCCTGGCTGCGTGGAATTCATACGCAACGGAGAGAATCGGCTTTGCGAGGTCAGGTTGTATGGATGCACCAGAATATGCACCATGACACCTTTCGGATTCGAGCCACTGGGCCCAAAATGCCCAGAGGACGAGGCATTTCTGGCGGATGCGGAAAGACGATGCCGTTTCTGGGCGAGGGCCTCATTGGCGATACCAGTCACTTGCCGGGAGTACTACAGGAACGATTACGCAAAGCAGAGTGTTCACATTGTCCAGAAATTCGATTATATGGAATATGAGGACGAATGGGGCACGGAAAGGTTGCATCTTGCGCCGTTGCCGCCTGTCTGGGGCATTGTCGCAGATGGCGCGTTGCCAGCAGGCACCATGGATTTCCATTTTCCGACCAAATACGGGCCTTTGACTGGATTCATTGGGCGCAACTGCGAATACACCATTGCAATGCTGTATCCTTACCGCAGATTCCCGCTGAATGAAGATGGCTCGTGTGCGGAGAAGCTTCTGTCACATGATTTGGATGCGTACTTTGATTTTGAGAGACGTTTTGCCGATGATGCACGCAGCTTCGCATATCCAGGAGCCGCCTTGGAAGGCTATGCCTTCACAGGAACCATGTTTAATTTCATGCCAAGGGCAAGACGGGATTTTCTGGCAAAAAAACTGTCTGAACGCATGAGGGTTGCTTGTGTTCCAGACGGTAAATACAGGCTTTTGCTCACGGATTGGATGCATCTTTTCAAAGCCAATCCTGATCGCGAGGCGAGCGAGGCCTACTTCAAGGGCGAGACCATTGGGAGTATGGATATGCAGAATCTTTACACCAGGACGGAACCCTTTACTGGCGCGTCATACTATGTCTGCTATTTGAACTGCTCGCTTTTGTTTTCAGGTGCCTTCAAGGACGGTTCCCAGGAGGAGCTTGGCGCATATCCCGAACCACTGATAGAAATCGACTGGGGGATTGGCGCATATTTCTATATGCTTTATCTCTCTGCGCTGATAAGCGGGGACTATTCTGCCATACGTGACAATTGGGATGTGCTGAAAAGAATCTTTGCGTATTTTGAGATTTTTCATGATTGGGCCTGCATGGGCGCTGGCTATTCGGAGAAGGCTTGTACCTGGGTGGAGGGCGTCTCCTTTGGGGCATTCACGGCGTTTGAGAACATGGCGCGTGCTGTTGGCGACCTAGAGGCGGCGGAGCATACTGCTTATCTTGCGGCAAAATTCCTGGTGCTTGACAAGGCACGATTCTTTGCAGGACCGTATTTTGCGGGATTGTATCACCAACAGCCATGGTATGGCAATCTCTTTTTCCAGGAGGAATACAGCCTTTGCTGCAATTTCCAGAGCGTGCCCAAGGCAAGTTCCCTTAGCCCACGCGAACGTGTTCGCAAAAATGGGCTTCACAGTCTGCTTACGGAAGGCATTTACCCAGAATTGTTCAACGCCTTCAGAAAAACCTCGCCAAAGCTCCATCGCATGACCATGAACAGATATCGATGCGCATACCGAGGGGGATTTGATGCGGACAAGCCAGCTGCAGGCCGACTGCAGGCCGATTTCAGCTATCTGTTGGTAAATGATGCGGTCGATTCGCAAATCCCACCAGAACGGACGCTGCAATTGCTTCAGCGCGCAAAATCATGTGGCAGGCTAATTCAGCAGTGGCATGATGTGCACCGCTTTGAAAACAACACGCCAGAGGACTATCTGGAAAGCCAGATAAATGCCTGGCTCCAAATGCGAAGGCATCCGCTCTGCCTGGAGCATTGGGAGGACCTTAGAATAATTTCCGCCCTCTGGAACAACGATTCGAAAATGGCGCAAATTGAAATTGAACTTACGGGTGAAAGACCATTGCTACGTTGCCATTGCAGAAAAAGGCCTACATCCTGTCAACTTAACGGCATGTCATTTAGCGCGGAGGCGTATCACAAGGGGACGCTGGTCTTTAGGCCAGGTGCATCTGGCATCCTCCAAATACAATTCCGTTGAAGATGCGCGGAGGTGCGGAGCTTCGGTCAGAAATTATCGTTTTGGGATGTTTTTCTGAAGTTTGAGGGCGAGAGGCCGAAATGCTTCTGGAAAATCCTTGAGAAATTTGCCAGGCATGTCATTCCAACTTTGCTGGCGATGGCACTGATGGGGAGGTTGGTGGTTTTCAGCAGACGCAGAGAGTAGTTGAGTTTTTGGCGGTTGATGTATTGCATCAATGGCACGCCATACGTTTTCTTGAACAGATTTGTCAGGTAGGTCTTATGGCAGTGGAATCTTTTCGCCAGTGAGGTCAATGAATAGTTTTCCTCTGGGTGTGACTTAATGTATTTAAGGAGTGGGAGGAACAGTTCCAATTCTCCATGAAGAGGTTCGTTGTCGGATATGGTGTCCAGAAACGGCAGCATCAGGAGGCCCAATGCGGCGTTTGCCTCGAAGCTGTCCCTGTCGGACAGCTGTGAATTTTGCTGTATGTTGTTGACGAAAAGTTTATTCAGCGTTTCAAACAGCTTGATTTGGTAATCAATATCCTTCACTGGGATGGAAAATTTAGGCTGCATTATGGAGAACACATCAACATTGCTGTCTCCAAAATAGCAATTGAAGTTTGACCAGTACATCTCGCAGTGGCTTTCGCATTTGGCGAATGTGCGGGCAAATGGCGGTATGAACAGCATCATGCCTGGCCGCAATTCATAGTGCTGCCCAAAGAAATCGTATGATGCCTCGCCTGCTATTGGCAGGTATA
>JAFSTJ010000645.1 GCA_017450525.1 Victivallales bacterium
ATCTTCGAAGTATTAACACTTTCCGTATCCAGATATTTTTTGAAGAATGTCGGATGGATGAACGCCGAAATGTAATTTTTGCCCTTCTCCAAATGCACAAACTTGGTATTGAGCGGCAGCAAAATGGGCTTCTTCTTTGAGCCGCAATCAACCAATACATTCCAGCGAGCCTCAAATTCGTCCAGCCATTCCTGACCTGATATATAGACCTGCGCCTTCAAGGCGATCCATTTGGCTCCCGAACCACTGGAGCCATTCCTGGAACCTTTCGTCTTGGGCGTTTTCTCTATTGCAATCTTCAGTTCCCTGATATCCACCCCCATGTTCTTTGTAACTTTGACCTTGGCATCTTTCTCTGCCTGGGTGTTCTGTGCCCAAACAAACACTGGGGACACTAGCAGAAGCACCAGCCAAAACATCAAATTACAAGCTATTCTATTCATGTTTCCTCCTGTTCCCAAATGGGAAAGCCAAAAGGCAGAAATTACAGTTTTCTAGTCGCAACGGCATAAGATACGCCATTGATTTATTTCGTCAAATGCTTTTATTGATTTTTTCCACCCATACGGTTGAAAAGTGAACCGTGGACTGTTAGATACCAACAGCAAAAAGCTGCGGTTAGAACTGCACCTTCCAAACGCGGGGCTTCCGCCCCGCGCACCAAGCTGTCCATTGTCCAGCCAACCAGGTGGAATTATTTATCAGGTTGTCCTGTAATTCGGAGCGTCCTTCTGTGCAATCACGTCATGTGGATGTGCCTCATGGAGACCTGCCGAACTGACCCTCACAAAACGCGCCTTCTCCTGAAGTTGCGATATGTTGCGGGCGCCGCAGTAACCCAGCGAGAAGCGAAGCCCGCCGATATACTGGTTCAGCACATCAGCGACCGCGCCCCTGTAGGGTATCATGGCCTCGATGCCCTGTGGCACCAGCTTGTCGCTCAAAGTGTCCGCCGCCACGCCATAGCGTTCACGGCTGCCTTTTCCGCAGCGCATTGCCTCCAGACTGCCCATGCCGCGGTATGCCACGTATGTGCGCCCCTGATGCAGTATGCGCTCGCCTGGGCTTTCCTCGGTGCCAGCCAGGGCGGAACCCATCATCACGCTGGAAGCGCCCACTGCCAATGCCTTCGCCACATCGCCTGAATGGGTAATGCCACCATCGGCAATGATTGGAATCTCATCGCCAATGACCTTGGCGGCATTGTATATTGCAGTCAACTGCGGAACGCCCACGCCCGCAACCACGCGTGTAGTGCAAATCGAGCCAGGTCCGATTCCAACCTTCACGGCATCAGCACCAGCCTCGTACAAAGCCTTTGCGCCTTCCGATGTGCAGACATTGCCCGCCACCACATCGACGCCAGGATAGCGCTTCTTGATTTCCTTAAGTGTATCCAGCACACCTTTGGAATGGCCGTGTGCAGTATCCAGGATAAGCGCATCTGTCTCCACTGCGACCAACGCCTCGATGCGTTCCCAATCGTTCGGCCCCACTGCGGCGGCCACCCTCAATCTGTGCCTGCTGTCCCTGTTGAAGTCTGGCTCCATGTTATTGATGAGAGTGCGCACGTCCTGGTAGCTGTAAAGCCCGCACAGCTTGCCTTCAGAATCGATAATAGGCAATTTGCCGACCTTGTTCTTCCGCATTGTCTCGAACGCCTCGTTCATGTCTGTCGCCTGAGTGGCGGTGACCAGGTTCTTCGTCATTACGTCTGCGACTGGCACATCCGTGTCCAGCAGGTATTTCATGTCCCTGGAAGTCAGAATGCCAACCAGATGCCCTTCATCGTCAACAATCGGGAAACCGCTGAAGGTATATCTATTCTCTTCCTTGATTCGAAGAATCTCGCTGACCTTCATGTCCTTCTTGAACACGACGGGGTGCAGGATAAGTCCATGCAGGTACTGCTTGACCCTCTGTGCCTCCTCCGCCTGACGCGCGGGTGTCAGGTTCTTGTGGATTACGCCAATGCCTCCCAGTTTTGCCATCTCAATTGCCATGGCGTGCTCGGTCACGGTATCCATTGCAGCGCTGATGAACGGCGCATTAAGGGATATGTTCCTGGAGAAGCGGGTGTTTGTGACCGCCTCCCCTGGCAGGAAATCCGCATATATAGTCTCCATTGAGACATCGTTGAATGTAAGGGCCTCGTATCCCTGGGCCTCCATGAACTTTCTGATGTACTCGTTCAGCATTGATCACCTTCCTATTTTTCTATCAGCCGTACTGTAATCTTCTTGCACCGGCGCTCGTCCGCCACGGCATCACTTACGGTTTCTACTTCCGTATCCTTCTCCAGGGCAAGATGAATGATGCGTCTTTCAGATGGAGAGAACGGGCCTATAACCCTGGGCGTTCCCAGTTTCTTGACCTCGCGGGCGATATCCTTAGCCATTGCCTGGAGACGTTCCACCTCCTCGAAGGGAAGGCGACTCTTTCTGTCACCAGACTTGCTTTCGGACTTCGGTGGATTCACATGGTAGCCATCTATCTCAAGGGAAATCCATGGAAAATGCTCACCCTTCTCCTCATCCTTGCGAAGAATGCGATTGAGTATCATCTCCAGGCTCTCCAGCGTCTGGCCACCACGCCCAATCAAACGCCCGGCATCGCCGCAGATTATCTTCAGACGGGGTTCCTCACCCTCGTTTTCAACAGCCTCTATTTCCGCATTGACATCCATGAATGAAAACAATTCACCCAGGAGTGCTATTCCCTTCTCCCTAAGTTCAGTGTCTGACATTTTTGCTTCTCTCCGTTTTTGGCTTGCAAGCCCCCTCATTTATTTTTCACTGAAGGCGTCGCGACAGGGGGCATCATCTTGTTGGTCACAATTGTCTGCACTATGCCCAGCAAATAGCTCACGGAAAGATACAATGTGAGCGCGGAGGGCATTCCATAGAACAGCAATATAAAGAAAATCGACATGTAGCTCATCATCTTCGCCTGCTGCGGATCAGGGTTTGGCGTCAACTTCTGCTGATAGTACATAAGTCCACCCATGAGGAGGGCCAAGGGCCTGATTGGAAGTCTTTCAGGCGAAAAAGGCAAAGTATCGGGCATTGAGAGATCGTATGCCCAGAGGAAACTGGCATGCCGCAGTTCGATTGCATTGCGGAATGTGTTGAACAATGCGAAGAATACAGGAATCTGCAG
>JAFSTJ010000646.1 GCA_017450525.1 Victivallales bacterium
ATGACTTAATCTGTGTTAATCTGTGTTAATCTGTGGATAAAAAAATATGTATTGTTATGGAAAAGGATATATTGAAAGTCGTTGATTTGCGTGTCAGCTTTGAGCATGAGGGCAAGTTGCATCCAGCGGTGAGGAATATTGGCTTCACTATACGCCCCAAGGAAATGCTGGCACTTGTGGGGGAATCTGGCAGCGGAAAGTCCATTACGGCTCTGGCGATAGCGGGCCTGCTGCCAACAATGGCGGTGCAGGAAGCGGGCTACATTTTCTTTGATGAACGGGAGTTGACCGCTCTGGGCGAGGATGAATACAACGCCATCCGTGGCAAGTCCATCACCATGATTTTCCAGGAGCCAATGACCTCGCTGAATCCCGTCCTTAAAATAAAGACGCAGCTTGAGGAGGTCATTAGACGGCATGAGCCAGATATCAATGCATACCAACGCTCGCTTAAACTGCTGGAGGATGCTGGCATCGCGGATCCCGTCAGGTGCCTGAATGACTATCCCCACAGGCTTTCGGGAGGCATGCGGCAGCGTGTAATGATTGCCATGGCCCTTGCCTGCCATCCAAAGTTGATTATTGCGGATGAACCGACCACCGCATTGGACGTGACGACGCAGGCCCGCATCATGGAGAAATTGACACTGTTGCGGCAGGAATATGGCACGGCCGTACTGCTCGTTACTCACAACCTGGCATTGGTCAGGCGTATGGCAGACCGCATAGCGGTGATGTATGCAGGGGAGATAGTCGAAATTGCGGAGCGTGAGGAATTGTTTGCTAATCCAAGGCATCCCTATACACGCCTGCTTTTGGCTTCGGTGCCTTCTGTTTCGGGGCGCGGCAAATGCCTGGCCTCCATAAAGGGAAGTGTGCCAGCCCCATACGAGGAATACGAAGGTTGCCGTTTTGCGCCGCGCTGTCCCATTGCCGAGGAGAGTTGCTGCAAGGGGCAGGCACCAGTTCTGGAGGAAGTTGTGGCAGGGCATCTGGTAGCCTGCTCACGTTGCAACGAGGCATTGCCTGAAATGTGCGTGGCCGAGCAGTTGCCGCTGCCATCCAATGACTGCATTCTGCGTGTCAGTGACCTAAAGGCTTACGTGCCTTTGAAGCAGGGGCTTTTTGGAGGCAGTGAACGGAAATATTTACTGGAAGGTATAAATCTTGAGCTGCACAGGGGCGAGACCTTGGCGATAGTTGGCGAATCAGGCAGCGGAAAGACTACGCTGGGACGTTGCCTGGCTAGGCTGTTCCCAAATACAGAAGGAAGCGTGCAGGACGCTCAAGGCAATGAACTCCTTGCAATGGCAAAAGAGGATTTTAGGCAGTTCCGCAGAAAATTGCAGATGATTTTCCAGGATCCATTCTCCAGCCTGGATCCGCGCATGAGTGTGGGGGAGATTATCTGCGAGGGAATGGAGCAGTTTGACTTGCATTCCAATGACAAGGGGGCACGGCTGAAGGAGCTGCTGGAGATGGTAGGACTGCCAGAAGAGGCAGCTACGCGCTACCCGCACCAGTTTTCTGGCGGGCAGAGGCAGCGCATCGGTATTGCCAGGGCATTGGCTGTGGAACCAGAGATAATCATTTGCGACGAGGTCACCAGCGCATTGGACGTGTCTGTCCAGGCACAGATATTGAATCTGCTGAACACCCTGAAACGCAGCCTGGGATTGTCATACATATTTATCACCCACGATCTGGGCGTGGTTTCATACGTGGCGGACCGCATCGCCGTCATGCAGAGCGGGCGCCTTGTGGAAGTCGGCAGCGCACAGGACATACTTAACAATCCACAGCAACCCTATACGAAGACGCTTATCGCCGCCTCTCCCAGGCTTTAGTTTTTTTTGTGTACGCACTTTTGTTCTGCATGCTTATTGCGCGGCCATTTGGCCGCGCAT
>JAFSTJ010000001.1 GCA_017450525.1 Victivallales bacterium
ACTGGCGCCAAATGGCATTATCCTCATTATGAAACAGGCAAATCCACTTTTGGCAAAGCCGCAGAAGATTCTATTAAAGCCAAATGGACTTCCCTGAATTTTATGACCATGGGCGAAATATACACCATTTATCTCAATATTATCCTCGCTTGCCATAAAAAAATCCTCTTTATGGCATTTTGCGACATAATATTCGTGGTTTCCCTCTACAAAGTAGATTTTCCTCCTGGCCTTTTCCTTACGGCACCAGTCCAGAAAATCCCGTTGCAACTTGCACTCATACCTGGGCAGCCCAATCCACAAATCCATTATGTCCCCAAGAAACACGACATCGTCATCTGTGGCAGACAACTGCTCAAGCAGATTGCGCAATACATGCTCGCTCTCCTCGCCTTCAACAGCATGCACATCCGCCATCACAGCCAAGGTGCCATTTTTTGTCTTGATACGCTGCATCAGACTCCTATCACCTTGAACAGTGCAGCCTCCAAGGCCACCCTGGGACTAGTTGAACTGGAAGTTATCTGGCGCAATGCATCCCTGAAGGTGCGTATCGCATCTATGGCCTCGGCTGGCTGGTAGCGCTCCGCACTTTCCGCCATCTTCTGCACGCGGAATGGATGAAATGACACAAAGTCAAAACCTTCGTCCAATGCCTTGTCCTTTTCATCGCTGGACATGGTGCTGACATATTGCTTCAGTGCCACTGGATTCCGCAACTTTCGCTCGCCCATGAATACCTTCAAGCGTATCACCTGCCTGAAAAAGCCAGCGCAACTTAGCAACATTCCTCTGGCGCAATTGTCGTCTTCCTTATTCTGGGTTATCAATGTGTCAATGACGCGTATTGCCTCCCTGATATTGCGTTTGCCCAGCATGTCGGACAGTGCCCAGGACATTTCCTCCCCTTTGCCAGTGCAGACCTGCCTGACCTCGTCAAGGGTAGCCTCGCCTTCCGTTGTGCCGCGATAGCATATTATCTTTTCCAGTTCGGCATCAATGCGCCCTGTGTCGGCACCCAGCACATCCAAAAGATACTGCTGCGCAGGCATCTGCAGCCTGAGCCCCTTGTCCTGCAATGCCTTCTGCAAACATGCCTGCATCTGCTGTTGCCAGCCAGACTTGCTCATATCAGGCTTATCCAGGACTATCACCTGCCCTTTTGCATTGCAGTTCTTGTAAAGCCCCCTGCGCTTGTCAATGCCAGGACCATCCATAATCAAAAGCATGTCCTCGGGCAGACCAGGCTTCAAGAAGTCAGCCAAATTGCGCAATGCGGCACCAACTCCGTCCTTGGATTTTTCGCCTTCAGCGTCAAAGGCACTGAAATGCTTCAACCATACTACCTTCCGCCCGCCAAGCATGGAAGGCTCCTGCAATACCTGTATCAAATTGAAAATAAGTTCAGGTGTCGCACCGCCCTCCCCCTCGGTGATCGTGTCGCAGCAAAACGGATCTGGATTATCGCCAGCAAAATTCCTGAACAGCTTCCCTGCCTCGCTGCGTATCTGCGCTAAATCATTGCCTGTAATTAAATATAGGTTGCTCATAATGCCTTAAATTTAACGCAAGTCCGCTGTTTTGCCAGAAAAAACAGGCAGAGCACCTCGCAGAGCCAGGGACGCATGGAAACACTCAGTCCTGACGCACGGCCCCTGGCCACGCGAAAAAGGCAAAAAAAATCCCTGCGCCGCGCGAGCGGTGCAGGGATTGGAAATGGAGGTTGGCGGCGCGCTACTTTCCCGCGCTCCTGGGCGCAGTATCATCGCCGCGGGGGCCCTTAACGGCCGTGTTCGGGATGGGAACGGGTGTCTCAGCCCCGCCAGAGCCACCAACCAAAGGATTGGGCAAGG
>JAFSTJ010000647.1 GCA_017450525.1 Victivallales bacterium
AAGTATTTCAAGCAACTCTATGGCTTCGAGGCCAAAGGCTTTCGCATGGAGACATTGAGGCGACGAATAGCCTATCGCCTCCAGGAACGAAGGCTTGGCGGCCTCTCGAAAAGCGACGCGGAGTTTCTCGACAGACTTGCCGACGAAGACGACCTTGCAAACTTGAAAACGCCTGACATCCCCTATCAGCCTGGAACGAAAATAGTCCCTGGCACGAAGTTCACGCGCGAATGGCACGGCAGGACATACGAGGTCATCTACCACGGTTATCGGGAGTATGAGTACGATGGCAAGAGCTTCCGCTCCCTGACGGCGATAGCAAGCCACATCACGGGGACGCACTGGCCGGGAACTGCCTTTTTTGGAGTGAAGAACAATGACTGAGAATTCAAGGAAGCAGATGTTTTGCGCCGTCTATACACGCAAGTCGGTTGAAGACGGCCTGGAGCAGGAGTTCAATTCGCTGGACGCGCAGCGCGAGGCTGCGGAAAACTACATCGCCAGCCAGCGCGACAACGGATGGACGCTACTGCCGAAGCGCTATGACGACGGCGGCTATTCGGGCGGCAACACAAACCGCCCCGCCCTCAAGGAACTACTTGCCGACTGCGCATCGGGGCTTGTGGATGTCGTCGTGGTCTATAAGATCGACCGCCTGTCACGTTCAATAAGGGATTTTGCCGAATTGTCCGCAAAAATCGACAAATGGAATGTTTCCTTTTGTTCGGTCACGCAGGACATAAACACGGCCACGAGCGCAGGACGCATGGTGCTGAATATACTTGTGACCTTCGCACAGTATGAGCGAGAGATCATAGGCGAGCGAATCCGCGACAAGATGCGGGCCATGCGCCGCAGGGGGCTTTGGTGCGGAGGCAACATCCCCTTTGGATATCGTGTGGAGGATCATCATCTGGTCCCTTGCCCTAGCGAAATCCCCATTGTTGAGCGCATTTTCAACAAGTTTGCGACTGCGGGAAGGAAAGTGTGGCAGATAGTCGGCGACCTGAATGCAGATGGAATCAAGACACGACGGGGCTTCCCATGGACAAAGCGCAATCTTTTGACCATCCTCTCCAATTGCGCCTACATTGGCAAGGTGGGCTGCAAAGGCGAGATGTTCGCAGGCAACCATGCCCCGATGATATCACAGGAAATCTGGGAGGCGGCACAGAAGCTTCTGCCCACGGAAGTCAAAGTCAGAAAACCGCAGGAAAGGATGCCTCCACCTCTGGATGGTCTGGTCATCTGCGGGCATTGCGGCACGCCGATGCATGAGTATTCCATTCACAAGAACGGGCTGAACTACTACTATTACCGCTGCATCGGGGGCAATATAGAAAACTGCCCGATATGGGAAATCCCCGCAAAGAAATTGGAGAAACTCATCTGGACATTCCTGGGCACAGGGCTTCATGAACCGAATGTCTCGGTGATGTACGAGGCCATCACCGGGCAAAAGGCTGACGAGTTCCTCAAATGGTTTGACGCAATCTCCATTTCCGCCTTGTCGAGGAACAAGCGCGGCCATCTTTTCCACGAACTCATTGACAATGTCCGAATTTCACCCAGTCAAATTGAGATTGAAATCAAGGCTGACTGTTTTGCAGCCTGCCCGCCGATGAAGGAATATCCTTTTGATTGTTCAATCTCATAAGATTGACTTTGCAGTCCAGCCTGTTTCAATAGCAATCCATTCTCCTAGCCCTCTGGTCCGCCAGGGGGCTTTTTGTTTTTCGGAAATTTACGCGGAAGGGGAGAACAAGAATCCCATTTTTCTTTAATATACTGAATTAGGATAAGATTTTTAATTTTACAGCTTGCATGGCGCGAAAAACGGTGTATATTATGTCGCGGTTCATTTCAAAGCAGGAGCGGCATTATGATCAAGATTTCGCCAGATGCAGAAGAGAGCGATCAACTTTTTGAAAAGTCCTTC
>JAFSTJ010000648.1 GCA_017450525.1 Victivallales bacterium
CAAAGGCATTTTTGGCGATTTGGGCATTGGCATTGATTGGAACGGCGACAGCGGGTGTTCCGCTCAACAGTCTAGATGGTGCAGGGGGTATTGCGTTCAATCCGCTGGCTTTTACCTCTGGTTTGAAGATTGAGGACAATGAATGGATAAGCAAGCCACAATTCGGCGCATGGTATGTAAAATTGACGGACAGCAACATTGAGTGGAGTTCCTATAGCGTGTCCCTTAGCCTGGCCAATCGCGTGGAGTTGAGCTACGCCTACAACCTGGTGAATGCGAAGGACTATGGCGACAACAACATCGAGGCTAATACATTAGGACTGAAGGTGCGCGTGCTGGATGAGAACGCATTTGACACAGACTGGACACCTGCGATTGCCCTTGGCGTGAAATACCGCCATACGGACAGCAATACCACGGACGCACTGGGGCTGGATCATTCAGGTGCCAACTACTACATTGTGGCGAGCAAGCTCATTACGCAGCTTCCAATTCCTGTGCTGGTGTCTGCTGGTGTGCAGCGCAGCGATGAGGTGGTCTATGGCGTGGTGGGCCACAATCATTATGGGACGGGCGTTTTTGCCAATATCGATGTTCTGCCCAGTGAGAATGTGGCCATCGGTATTGAATATCGCCAGGGGATCAACGTGAGTGACAATATCGACAACTCGGAATATTGGAACGGTCATGTCGCTTGGTTTGTCACAAAGCAGCTGACGCTGGTGGGCGCGTATGTGAACACTGGCAACAAGGACAGGGACAGCAAGCTGGGTGTGGGCGACGGCTTTGTACTGAGTGCGCAGTACCAGTTCTAGGCTAAAAGTAGTAGTAGCGACAGTGTGCCCTTGGCGCGATGGCGAGGTAGGCTGTCGCTACTACAGAACATCGCAAGGCATAGACTTAGTGCAGAATAAATTTCCCTAAGTTTAAGAGTATTACCGAGGACGGCCCTGCAATATTGAGTTTTGTTGGACATTGGGGGTGTTTGCCCCCAATGTCACTTTCCACTTTTCAACTGTACAGGTGGAAAAAATAACAGATCAGAGGTATAGGTAGTCGTTCAGCACAGGCTGGAGGCCTTCTGCCTCCATGTCCTTGTACATGGTATTAAGGCTGCGTGCATCGGCGATTTCGAATTGCTCGTCGCCTTCATCGTCGTTTTTCTTTCCAGTGTATTTGCTTTCATGGTCGCCAATGCCCGTGGATACGCCAGCCGATATTTTTGTGGCGGCGATTTTCACGATGCCATTGCGGAATGATGCGCTTTCGCGGGATGACACGGTGATGCCTGCGAATGGCAGGAAAATGCGGTAGGCGCAGAGAATTTGGCAAAGTTGGCGCTCATGCACATCCTGTGGATTGATTGCCTCGTTGTTGACAATTGGGCGCAGGCGCGGGCATGAAAGGGATATTTCCGCGAATGGGTATTTCCGTTGCAGAAAATATGCGTGAAGGCCAGTTGCAAGTGCGTCCTTCCTGAAGTCGGACAGGCCCAGCAATGCGGAGAATGCCACGCCACGCATGCCCGCCATCAAGGCGCGCTCCTGTGCGTCAAAGCGGTATGGCCATACTCTCTTATGCCCTGCCAGGTGCAGTTGCTCGTAGCGGGTGGTGTCGTATGTCTCCTGGAATACCGTCACATAATCAACGCCACGTTCATGTAGGTACTTGTATTCGTCCGTATTGAGTGGATAGACCTCTATGCCCACCAGGCGGAAGTATTTTCTTGCCAGGGCGCAGGCGTCGCCAATGTATTCCACGTTGCTTTTTGCGCGGCTTTCGCCAGTGAGTATCAGTATTTCTTCCATTCCTGAAGCGGCTATGATTTTCATCTCATGCTCTATCTGCTCCATATTGAGCCGCATGCGACGTATATGGTTGTAGCAGTTGAAGCCGCAATATACGCAGTAGTTCTCGCAGTAGTTGGCGATGTAGAGCGGTGTGAACAGATAGACTGTGTTGCCGAAGTGGCGGACTGTCTCCTTGCGGGCTCTAGTTGCCATCTGCTCCAGCAATGGCGCGGCTGCTGGGGACAATAGCGCCTGGAAATCCTCAATGGTGCAATGCTCGTGCTCCAATGCACGCATGACATCCCTGGTGGTGAACTGCTCGGGGGCGTAGGAGGCGACACGCTCCATGACCTTCTGCCTGGTGTCGGACTGTATTATCTCCATGCCAGGAAGATACTCCATTATGTCCTTTCTTGAGGCAGGATTGTTTTCCAGCTCGTGTTTTCTTGCCAGTGCCTCAGGTGAGAGAAATTGTGAATCGACGTAGAATTGATTTGGCATTGTGTCCTATTGCCTCCAATAATCAGTCGTGAAGGAAGCCCGTCAATGGGTCTGATGCGGAGGCGCCCCGTTCCAGGACGCGTCCAAGACCTGCCAGCCATGCTGAGCGGCCAGCGGTGATGGCGTCACGGAATGCGGATGCCATCAGCGGAATGTCTCCCGCAGTTGCAAGTGCTGTGTTTGCCATGACGGCGGTGACGCCCATTTCCATTGCCTCGCAGGCCTGTGAGGGGCGTCCAATGCCAGCGTCCACGATGATTGGCAGTTCGATTTCATTGATGAGTATCTGTATGAATGGTTTTGCCTGGAGGCCTTGGTTGGAGCCGATGGGGGCGGCCAGCGGCATGATGGCGGCGGCGCCCGCCTTTGACAGGTCCTGCGCGGCTTTCAGGTCTGGGAACATGTATGGCAGCACAATGAAGCCTTCCTCGGCGAGTTTTTCCGTGGCGCGTATTGTTTCCTGGTTGTCAGGCAGCAGGTATTTGGTGTCCCGCATGATTTCGATTTTGACGAAGTCACCGCAGCCGATTTCACGCGCCAGGCGTGCGATGCGTACTGCCTCGTCTGCATTTCTTGCACCAGATGTATTGGGGAGCAGAGTTACACCTTTCGGGATATAGTCCAGAATGTTCTCATGCTCTGCGGTGTTGGCGCGTCGCACTGCGATAGTGATGATTTCCGCACCTGCATTCTCCACCGCCGCCTTGATGAGTTTAAGGGAATACTTACCAGAGCCCAGGATAAAGCGGGATGAAAAACTGTGCCCGCCTAAAACAAATGTGTCGTTCTTTTGCATTTTACTTGACCTCTATTCTTTCACGTCAGGGGAAGCGAAGTCTCCTGCGATGATTCTTATCACTGCTAGCGCCTCATGGGCGGCGCATGCCATGACGCGGGCGGAAAAAAGCCCCTCGCCTTCCTCAATGCCGCTGATGCCGTCGCCACAAAGCAGAAAATGGCGACCGAGGCGGCGTGTGCGTATGAGGTTGGCGCTGGCATGGCCGCCCATTCCATTGCCTGAGACAAGCCAGGCATCGGGAAACTTTTCAAGCACTGTGTTCACCAGCATTGCCTTGGCCTCCGCCTTGTCGAATGCCTCCACTATGATGGGGATGCCTGCAAGCAGGCTGGGGATGTTCTCCTCGTCCAGGCGCACTTGCGTGGCTGTGACGCGGCAGTATGGCGCGATTTCCGACAGGTTCTCTTTCATGGCATCGGTCTTTGGCATGCCCAACTGGCGTACAAAGTACTGCTGGCGGTTCAGGTTTGAGATGTCCACGCGGTCGAAGTCGAACAGGTGGAGTTGCCCAATGCCTGCGCGTGCCAGAGCGATGGCGATGTTGGAGCCCAGACCGCCCAGCCCACAGACCGCCACGCTGGCTTTCTCCAGCCGCGCCTGCAAAGCCTGGCCGTGCCGAGCGGCCAATGAGTCCCGCATTTCTGCCTGGGATGGAATTGCGCCGCCCATTATGTCAGCCTCCTCCCACGAAGCGTACGATTTCCACCTTGTCGCCGTCTTTCAGGATGATCTCTGCGTACTTGGCTTTAGGCACGATATCCCCGTTGATTTCCACGGCCACGCGGCCCTTGTCCAGCCCGCTTTTGGCCAGGTAGTCGGCTAGCGTGCTGCCTGCCTCGTCAACTTGCTCTCCGTTTATGATAACCATAGTCGTTATTGCGTTTTGTTTGCCATAAAAAAACGGAAATCCCATGGTGAGACTTCCGCTTATGGCGAATGTCTTGCTTCCCTACGCTGGCATTGACCAGATCAAGTCTGCGGGTCGAAGTTACGAACTTCCTCTCAGACCGATGTGCGGCCTCCCCGAGAAGACTGAATTATTGTTGTTTTATTGAGGCGTAATATATCCCATAAGGTGTAAAATGTACAATTATGAAGTGGAATTCAATTTTTCTTTTTGTCAATTTCAAATTACGGTCATTTTTACTTGAAAATACTCATTTCAAACTAAAGTATTTCAAGTGTGAATAGTTGTGAGACTGGATTGAAATGCCAATATGAAAAAGTTTAGAAAGGCCGAGGAAGTTCTTGGAGAGAAGGTGATTGTAAGTGACACGAGGAGATTCACTGCCTCGTCTGCGCCTATAAGTTGCTATGATGCTGGGCGCAGTATCATATATACCCCGTATCATGCTTCAAGAACGGGATTTGGCGAGCAGGCTTCAGTATTTGCACTGGCGGAGATTCCAGTGCCGCGCCTCGATGCAGCCGAAAGCCATGTGCTGCTTGAAAGCGATGTGGAAATCCAGGGCGGTAAATACAACTGGCCCATTGATTCCAGCGCATTGTTTTTCAATGGCAAGGTAAGGGTGTTTTTTCTTGCCAATGCAGACAATTACTACTATTTTGACTGGTCGCAGGAAAGGCATTGCATTGATAGTGCGATTTTGCCCGTGCAATGCCGCATTGAAGACAGGGTGCCTGTTCCACTGACAAGCCAGGTTTACGGCGAGTATCTGGATTCATACGGCTGCTCTGGATACAATCTCCTTGGCGATGGTCATGAGCACATCATCTCTGTTGCCAAGCCTGCCTGGGATGGCAACGTATTCTATGGCGCAGTCACCAGCAGCCTGGCGCAGCCTGTTCTTTTCAGATGCACGGACGGCTGTACATTAGAGTTTCTTTCCTGCATACCCACCATTGCAAAGTACGAGTGCCAGATAGCGGTTTTGAATGGCAAGGTGTATGCGTTGCTGCGTGGTGCATCGGGTGACAATTTCTGGACGGCTGACGTGGGGGACTGGACATTCCGCCCATGCGGGCGCCTACCTCTTGCGGAAACGCGTCCCCAAATTATGGCATACGAGGGTGGCATCCTGCTGGCATATTCACAGAACGACGTGCAACCCAACAGGATACGCAACGGTCGCAACAATGTCACCATGCTCTATGGCGAGGGCGAAGACCTTTCCTCATACAGGGAAGTTTTCCGCGCAGTGGACGAAATGGGCATCGTATATTACGACATTGTCAATTGCGGCGGCGATTTGTATATGATATGGAGCAACAGCGAGCGTTTTCCCGACAAATTGGTCTGGGGATGCCTCCAGGGCAAGGATACGCTCTATTCTTCCAGATTGACTGTGTGAAAACCAGTGGACAGTGGACTGTTGTGTGCCCGCGGCGACAGCCGCGGGTTTTGAAGGGCTGCTTTAACCGCGGCTGTCGCCGCGGGCACCCAACTGTCCACAGTTTAGAAACTGCCGTCTGTCAGGGCTGTGAATGTGCTGACCAGTTTTTCGAGGCTGGGTGCGTCGCTTTTGCTCATGTTGACCTCGCTTTGAATGCATTGCAGGCGAGGAGCGGCGGCGAGGTTTTTCATTATGCGCTTCCAGTCAATTGTGCCTGTGCCAGGTAGTTTATGCTGGTCATTGATGCCGTCGTTGTCATGCAAATGGCAGTTGATGAGATAGGGCTGGACTTTTTCGATGAAGTTCTCCTCCCAGACCACGGGAAGTTGGATGTCATTCCAGATAGGCGGGACTACGGTTTTGCCTGGAAAATCCTTTCCGTGTTCGGTCAGGTTTCCATGACCAGTATCGTAGCAGATGCCCAGCCATTCCGTGTCGAAGTGGCGTACCGCTTTCAGAAGATATGCAGACTGGTTGAGTGGCGTCCATTGGTTTTCAAGTGCCAGGACTACACCAAGCCGCTGTGCGTCTGGCAGAAGTTCCTCCATTGAGCGGAGGAGCATGTTGTAGTAGTCGTCCAAAGTCAGGTTTGCGCCGTAGATGGAATTGAATGTGTTGGCAGTGTGATATGCGATGCTGGTGACACCGAAGCGGTTGCAGAGGCGCAGTGCCATCTTGTGACGGAGGATTATCTGCTCGTGCTCTGTCTCAACTGGCACGCCTGGGTCTTTCCATGTGCCCCATGGCGCATGGGCGTCCTTGAATGAGAGACCGTATTCCTTCATGTCCTTCTCGTATTTTGGGACAGCGTCTGGCGTTACGATGAAATGCTCCAGCAATGCGTTGTTAAGGTTCAGGTGGCGTATGCCGTTATCCGCGAGAGTACGCAGCGTTTCCTTGCGTTCATCGTCGTTGGGCTTGACGAGGGCGATGTTGTATGTTACGGGTTTCATTGGTTATGCTCTTTGTTTATGCTACTTTTTTTATGCTACGACAATGACTAATGTTTATTAGTATTTATGGATGCTCTTTACTTCCATTGTGGTTGTCATGTTTTAGTGTTGTGGGCTGAATATACTCCAATTAAATCATTTTTCCAAAAGATCATTCAGAGTCTATTTTAGTTCTTATTTTATTGAGTAGTATTTTTATGTTCGTGCATTTGCGTGCAAGGTGGTTTGAGTTACATTTTTCGCCATTGATGGAAGTTTTCAACGGGCGCTTTGCCCGCAACCTCTTTGAAAAGGCGATTGAACGCTAGGCGACAAGGCTTACCACCCTTACGGAGCGCACGCCTGAAATGCTAAAGACACTTGAAATAGGCGACATTGGTCTGGTCTTGAAGGACAAAAAGGAAAGTGAATAGTGGACAGTTGGGTGCGCGGTGCAAAAGCCCCGCGTTTGGAAGGCGCAGTTTTACCCGCGGCTTTCGCCGCGGGCACCCCACAGTCCACAGCCCACAGTAATGGAGGTGCATTATGGAAGAGAATACAGCCATTAAAATCACATTGGATGCCAGCAGGACGCAGGGGATTATACGCAATATCCTGGGCATGAATAATTCGCCCCGCATTGTCTCTCCAGGGGCAATGGCGACTGAGACGGAGTATTTCAAGGCGCTGTCACCTGCCAGGGTGCGCTACCATGACGCCGTGATTGAGAATCCTGGATATGCAGTGATAGATGTGACGCGCATATTCCCCTTGTTCAGGGCAGATGAGAAGGATCCTGAAAACTATGACTTCAAGCCAACGGACCTTTATTTGAAGCAGGTGGTGGACTGTGGTACACCGATAGAATTCCGTCTTGGTGAGACCATAGAGCACTCGCCTGGCAAGTTCCGCGTGAATCCGCCGCCAGACTTGGACAAGTGGGCGGAAATATGCGTGAATATCGTACGCCACTACAATGAAGGCTGGGCGGATGGTTTCCACTGGAACATACAGTATTGGTCAATCTGGGAGGAGCCAGGAAACGTGCCCTTGCTTTTCAATGGCGACTATGCCGTGTATCTGAAACTCTTTGTGACCACGTTCAAGAAAATCAAGGCCAGTTTCCCAAATCTGAAAGTTGGCGGCACCAACGACGCATTGCCATTCAGTTTTCCTAAAAAGCGCATAGAGCGCTCTCTTGAGTATTTTCATGACGAGGGCGTGAGACCAGATTTTCTATGCTACACAGGCTATGCCAGAAAGCCTGACGAGTATGTTGATTATGTGGAGAAGTTGCAGGCCATCATGGAGCAGTATGGCTATGGCGCTGAGACGGAGTTGAATATCTCGGAGTGCCACTATGCGCCTAGTGAATGGAATGCCCAGGGCTATTACGCTCCTGAAATGCACAACCACATCAGCGCCGCCTTTGCTGCAACGACGCTTATCCGCTTTTTGGATACACGCTTGAACTGCGCGT
This sequence comes from Victivallales bacterium, assembly GCA_017450525.1. Taxonomy (GTDB): domain Bacteria; phylum Verrucomicrobiota; class Lentisphaeria; order Oligosphaerales; family Oligosphaeraceae; genus RGIG3456. Next base: position 7,857 of record JAFSTJ010000648.1, read on the forward strand.
ACCACTACGCATGGCAGACATCGTGCTGGCGTCTGTTCGATGAATACCTGAAGCCGTATCCTCTCTACTACGGGCTTAAGTATTTCACGGAAATGAGCAAATGCGTCCAGCGCCTGTCATTGGATGTGGAAGGGGATGTGCCTCATGACACGCGCCTGCTTGCAGGTGTGTTGGAAAACGGCAATGCCAG
>JAFSTJ010000649.1 GCA_017450525.1 Victivallales bacterium
GTACATAGTACTGATCATTGACGAGTTGGCGGACATTATGCTGACCAATCGCCAGGATGTGGAAACATCCCTCGCACGCCTGGCGCAGAAATCTCGCGCAGTAGGCATTCATACCATAGTGGCCACACAGCGTCCTGGCGTAGATGTCATCACGGGCAACATCAAGGCCAACTTCCCCACGCGAATAGCGTTCAAGACCACCTCGCAAATCGATTCACGTACTATCCTGGACACCAAGGGCGCGGAAAGCCTGCTGGGACGCGGCGATATGATATTCAAGTCCAATGACGGAATGGACCAGCGCAGAATACAATGCGCCATGGTGACCGACCAGGAAATCGAGCATCTGGTGGACTTCTGGGCTGAACAGGCCGCCGCACCAGCCAACTTTGAGATAATCAAGACAGCCGAGCCAACGGAAGATGTTCAGGTGGAGGAAGGTGACGAAGGCGATGACCTCATGAAACGGGCCATTACCATCATCATAGAAGACAAGCGCCCCACGGTGAGCTATCTGCAAAGACGCATGGGCATCGGCTACAACAAGGCCGCTACGCTGATTGAGACACTGGAGAAATACGGCATCATCAGCCCCCCAGACTCCCAAAAACGCAGGCAAGTTTTGTACACGTCCGTGGAAGAGGCCCTGTCCGTGATTGAGTGAACAGTGGACAGTGGACTGTGGACTGTGGACACAATAATAAAATGCCCCCTGTTCAGCTAAAATCAGCTGAATTCCATGCGTATATTTTGAGCAATGTGCGTTTTTTTGTTTGATTTCTCAAAATTAAAACGTATTCTATCCTCAATTGAAATCCTTAACGAGTGGGATCAGAAGCAGCTGACACAAAGAATTGTGGCTACCATACTGAATGTCTGCAAAACGCATTCGCAGATATCGACAGCCTCATAAAGACAGGCAAAAAAGCAAGGTAATTATCGGGTATGGCAAGAACGTCTTGCCATCGCACTAACGGCATGCCTCATGTTAGTTGCGTGCCTAGCTAGCCAATTGCACATCGCTCTCGCAGCCCATCTTTTGTAATTTTCACGTCATTGGTGCAACGTCGAGGCACGCTTTGCTAAAACCGTCTTAGTCCCTTAGTCCCTTAGTCCCTTAAATAGCGGAATTATTGGGTGCCCGTGGAGCAACACAAATTTTGCATTTGCAATATTTGTATTGTGTGTTAAATTTTTTTACAACACAGGAGAGATATGGCAATGAAAAACAGCATACCCAAAAACGAAGTCAGAGCGGCGCTCGCAGAATACATCAAGGCACGTTCCGATACTGACAGACTGCCGCCGTTGCGAACCATTTCACAGGAGCTTGGCACATCCATTTACCTTATACGCAAGCATCTTGATGCGATGCAGAGGGAAGGCATACTTCAGGCAAAGAACCGCGTCGGCATGTTCCTCACAGCAAGCCAGGTTCAAAGACCGACCATAGGAATCATAACCAATCCAAGCGATTCTGATCCATACATTGACTCCCCAAACATCTATACAGGTATGATTTATGAATTGTCCTGCAACTATCTTGTGCGTGCCATACATTTCAAAAAGTTGGACGAATTGCCGCAGCTGGTAAAATCACTGGGACTGGCTGGCCTTGCCTGGGTAGAGCCTGTTTCCGAGATTTTTCCTCAATTGAAGCAGCTTTGCGAGAAGCACGGCATTCCACTGGTATTGTGCGGGCAAAACCTTTTCATCAAGCACAGCATCAAGCGATTCAGCAACGCTATTTCACTGGACTGGGAAAGACTGGCACGGCTACGCGCCGATTATTTTGCGGCATACGGCAAAAGGCACATTGTCTATTACGCAATCCATGACACACCCAGCGTGCCAATTTTCAGGCAGGAATTGGCGAAACATGGAATAGAGCTGCCTGATGAATGCATCATCCCGAAGGCAGAACTTCTTGAAACGCAGCTGAAGAAACTGCAGAAATCTTATCCGATAGACGGCCTTCTCATAGACGGTGCCTCTGGTTTCTATGAGACATTATTTGCCTATATGCACAGCCATCCTGATTTCCGCCCGCTTTTGAGCATTGAGTGCCACCCACTGGTGCTTTATCTGATGAGGCAGTATCCTGAAATAAATATTGACTTTCAGTTTGAGACATGGCAAGATTTCTATTTTCGTCTTGGGAAAGATGCCGCCAAGATGCTGGAAAACGCCATGGACGGAACTTGGCGCCAGACTGCCGAGAAACACTGCCCTATAATAATTGACAAACATTTTATCCAATGGCAAAAATCCAACAAAAGAGGAAAAGAACAATGAAGGACACGAACGTTTTCACCTTGATTGAGTTGCTGGTTGTGATAGCGATAATCGCAATACTTGCGGCCATGCTGCTGCCAGCATTGAGCAAGGCCAGGGAAAAAGCCAGAACCATCTCTTGCATCAATAACCTGAAGACAATGGGCACAGGATGCATTATGTACAGCAACGATAATGAAGACTACCTCCCCTTGATGTCGTATGGTGTCGCACCCAATTTATATCGCTGGACTGATCTGATTTATCATTATGTGGGCGGCGGCAACAAGGCACTGACCGCGACACAGCCAATTGCGCAGTGCATGCTATGCCCCAGTGACTCTCATATAGGTGAATGCGCAGGTGTCGGCACATCCAACCTGTCTTACGGAATAAACGCCATTTTGAGCCAGGAACATAATGACTTCAACAATAAGAAACCTCCATTTGTGCTTCAGAACATCAAGTTCCCA
>JAFSTJ010000650.1 GCA_017450525.1 Victivallales bacterium
AGGGATATGCAGATGCACAGTATAACCTTGGTATTTGCTATTTTAGGGGCATAGGCGTCCAGAAGGACGAATTTGAGGCCGTGCGTTGGTTTCGCAAGGCTGCCGACCAGGGATTTGCTGCTGCGCAGAATGGGCTTGGCTGGTGCTATCAAGAAGGCACAGGCGTCCAGAAGGACGCATCCGAGGCCGTGCGGTGGTACCGCATGGCCGCCGAACAGGGATATGCAGCTGCGCAGTATAACCTTGGATTTTGCTATGAACATGGCATAGGCGTCCAGAAGGACGAATCCGAGGCCGTGCGGTGGTACCGCAAGGCTGCCGAATTAGGCAATGCAGGTGCGCAGAATAACCTTGGATTTTGCTATCGTAATGGCAGAGGCGTCCAGAAGGACGAATTTGAGGCCGTGCGGTGGTACCGCAATGCCGCCGAACAGGGATTTGCAGTTGCGCAGATTAACCTTGGCTTGTGCTATCAATATGGCAGAGGCGTCCAGAAGGACGCATTTGAGGCCGTGCGGTGGTCCCGCAAGGCCGCCGACCAGGGAGATGCAAATGCGCAGAATAACCTTGGCTGGTGCTATGAAAATGGCATAGGCGTCCAGAAGGACGAATCCGAGGCCGTGCGGTGGTACCGCAAGGCCGCGGCGCAAGGGAATGAGAATGCAAAAAAGGCGCTTGAAAGATTAGGATATTAATTCAAGCGGCAGAGGGAGCATCATGGAATGGGGACAATTTCCGAGGAGATACGGCGTGTTCTGGCGGAAAATGGAATCTCCGTCAATGAAGAGCATTTTACGGAAGGCTTCTAGTGAGATGAACCAGATATGCTGCAATTTTGATTAGGCTGGTGAATATGGGTAATATGGATGAAGATACCGAACGCACGATTGTTGGTGCAGAGACTGCATATTTTACCGACTCCGAGGCCACTCTCAGGGATAGTCGCCAGCGCTTCCGCGCGGGGGACGTCATCCTGGGGCAGTATGAGGTGCTGGAGGAACTGGGGCAGGGCGGCATGGGCGTGGTGTATCGCTGCATGGACAGGGTCAGCGGCACGGAGGTGGCTGTCAAGGCGCTGCCGCCCGAGCTCTCCCACAGCGCCGAAAGCATGGAGGACATCAGGGACAACTTCCAGCTGGTGCACTCCCTCATTCACCAGAACATAGCCGCCTGCCTCTCCCTGGCCAAGGACAAGAATACAGGTGACTATTACCTGGTGATGGAGATGGTTGCAGGCAAAAGCCTTGCGCTTTGGATTCGTGCAAGGCGCAGGGAGAGCAGTCTTTCGCTGGAGGCCGCTTTGCCGATACTCAGGCAGGTCGCTGTCGCGCTTGACTTTGCCCATGGGAAGCGGGTCATGCACAGAGACGTGAAGCCCGCCAATATAATGGTTGAGGATGACGGGACTGTGAAGGTGCTTGACTTCGGCATAGCGGCACAGATACGCAGCAGTATGACTCGAGTGTCGATGGCATTCACGGAGCAGTCGGGGACAAGGCTGTACAAGGCGCCCGAGCAGTGGCGAAGCCGTCCACAGGGCGCGGCCACGGACCAGTATGCGCTTGCAGTCACCGCCTACGAGATGCTGTCGGGGCGTCTGCCCTTTGATGACGACGACCCTGCCGTGCTGCGGGAGATGGTGCTGAAGGAGAAGCCTTTGCCGATAGAGGGCATTCCTGATGGCGCAAACAACGCCCTGCTTCGTGCTCTTGGGAAGGATCCAAAAGAGCGTTTTGGGTCCTGCGAGGACTTTGTGCAGGCATTGGGTGGCGAGAAGAAATCTGGCGGTTCTGTAAAGCGGAGGGAGCGAACTGAGGCTTCTGGTGAAGAGGCTTTGATTAATGAGCTGCTGATGACAAAGGTGCGCATAAAGCGCATAAGGGAGGCTTTTGACGGAGACAAGCTGGACAGGGGGCAGACCTTCGGCGAGCATCTGGACGAGTTCCGCGACAAGTGCGAGGCAGGTGATGCTGCCTTTGATAGCAGGCTGTACTCCAATGCAAGGCACTTATATGACGAGGCTTTGGCTGCGCATCGTTGGATAGAGGAGAGCACCCCACTGCGCACGAAAGCCTCCTCGGCGATGGCTGAAGCAAGGTCAGCCAGGGAAAAGGCGCTAGACGACGTGAACGATGTCAGGGTCAGGGCACTGTCGCAGTATGATGATGCGGAGCGCACTCTTCAGTCTGGGGAGCGCAGTTATGAGGCTGGCTCATTTGAAGAGGCGGATAAGGAGTTTAGGAGTGCTTCACTCTGTTTCAGCAATGTCATCCAGACAGCCAGGAAGGAGCATTTTAGGGAGCTTGAGGAATCGGCGCAGACGGCGGCGAAGTCAGGCAAGGAGGCGGACTGGAGGCGTGTTCTTGTGTTGGCGGAAGAGATGAAGCCTATTGACTCTGTTGCCGCAAAGAAGTGGCATGTTGAGGCGGAGGCCAACTTGATGTCAAGCCTGATGCTTAAGGCGACAGTCAATGGCAGAGAGGTTGAAGCGTGCGTTGATGGACGGGCAGATAAGACACCATTGGTGTTGAAAAAACTCAGGAAGGGTGACACTTTAGCCATACGTATGACATACGAGGGGGAGGATGGAATATATATAGGGACTGTGAATCTGACAGTGGATTGGAACGGCGAGAAAAACATTGCAGTTCCATTGAGGAACTTCACTAGTACTGTCTCCTTGCCTGGAGACGTGAAGTTGGAACTTGTCAAGGTTGAGAAAGGGGACTTTATGATGGGCAGTCCAAGCACAGATAACGATCGTGACAGTGATGAGACGCAGCATCGTGTTTACATAACGAGGGACTTTTGGCTTGGCAAGTACGAGGTGACCCAGGAGCAGTACCAGGCGGTCATGGGCGGGAATCCCTCTTTCTTCGATTGCGATGACAGATATCCAGTGGAGTGCGTAAGTTGGTATCAGGCGATGGAGTTCTGCTACAGACTGACTGATCGGGAACGTGCGGCTGGTCTTTTGCCAGAGGGCTATGAATACACCTTGCCCACCGAGGCGCAGTGGGAGTACGCCGCGCACGGTGGCAATAAGTCTATGGGCTACAAATACAGTGGTAGCGATAATCTTGACGAGGTGGGATGGTATGTTGACAATTCAGGTGGTTTTGGGGGGAAGACGACGCATCCAGTTGGCGAGAAGGCACCTAATGAACTGGGGCTTTATGATATGTCAGGCAATGTCAGGGAATGGTGCAGAGATCACTGTGAATGGAAAAGTGAAGTTATGTCAGACACCTATTGTGATGATGTGCGTGATCCACTTTGTTCTTCGGGTGCTCGTTGCGTTAATCGGGGCGGAGATTGGGGGCTTTCCGCCAGATTATGCCGCGTGGCGTCTCGCTGTTGCAGTGACCCTGCGACTTGTCGCTCGTCTATCGGTTTTCGTGTGGCTTTGGCACCTAGTCTCGTGTTTTTGGATTCATCAGAGCACCCTGTTTCTAGCAGTGACTTACTGAGCCGCGAAGACACAAAAGAACGTCAACTACAGAAGGATAATGCAAAGGATGAGATTCTAAAGCAAACAGAACAAATGGATACAATAAAAAACGAATCACATTTGAGGGGATGTTTACTTTTAGCGATGTGTTTTATTTTTATTTTGGTTGGCGTGGTTGTGGCAGTAAGAGGTGGCTTAATAGGAGGGGCTATTTATATTCTTATTGGCCTTTTCACATTTTTAGTATGGTTTTATTATTATGATAGTAATGAAATAAAAGAAAGGGCCATAGCAAGCAAAAATAAAACTCGAAGAGATAAAACATAAATATACGAGCTAGATAATACTTAACTACACTTTTTTTACAGATATCATATAACTTTTCCAAACGCCATGTTCCCCATGAGGGTAGGTAATGTCGCCCTTCGGGCGCTTGCCTGGGGTTACGCATGGTCGTGCCCTGCGGGCACTAGCCGCTTCGCGGCTTACATTTACCTCCCCATACGGGGAACATAGCGTTTCCAAAGAATTGTTTTAATAAATGTAGTTTTGAAAAGTTATGGGATGTCTGTGACACCATTTAGTCCCTTCAATCAATACGGCTCCAAAAAAACTCAAGATAACTTTTCAGTTTGCTGTCTATTAAGCGGCCAAAAATTTACATCGTTTGCTTCTTAAAAAAACGCTATGTTCCCCATG
>JAFSTJ010000651.1 GCA_017450525.1 Victivallales bacterium
CATTCTTAAACTAGAGGTATTCCCAGACTGGCATCTGGTGCAGACTGGGCCAACGGCTCTTGTCTATGAACTAAACTGGCTCGCCCCATTGAAATAGGAGGCATACAATGAGCTGGAATCCGCAAAAGGCATTGTCGGCAATTCGCAAATGCATCGATAACATAAATGATAACAGAAACAACAATAATGGCAAGCTGGAAATTCACACCAAGTATGACAAGTCACTGGTGACCAACATCGATAACTCCAACGAGGCTATACTGCGTGAATGCCTGGAGCAGGACGGCGACCTTTTCCTTGGTGAGGAAAGCGTCAGCAAAATAAGCAAAAAACGCTTTGGTGAAATTCTGAAAGGAAACGCATACATCGTGGATCCCATAGACGGCACCGCCCCATTCGCACATCGCTTTCCATTGTGGGCAATCTCTGTTGGCTATAGCGAACAAGGCAAAATAACCAATGGTTGCATTGTCTTGCCAGACATGCACGAGGCATACATCAGCATTGGCGATGACGTGCTGTTCACCAATGACCTAAATGCCCCTCTTGAAACGTGGCAAAAGCTCCCACAGCCAGCTATGAAATGGTCAGTTGGAGCAATGATTATAACTGGGCAGGACTTTACAAGAAATCACAAGTTGCGCTTCAAAAATCCGATTCTCTCACCTGGTAGCGCGGTAATGTCCTTCGCGGCCTTGCTCTCTGGCAAGGCAATAGCGTATGTGGGCAACATGAAACTCTGGGACGTGGCAGGAAGCATTCCACTGCTGAACAGAATGGGCTTCAGTATCAGGATGCGAGACAGCGGCAAATGCTTCAAAGGCCTAATATCCCCCCAGTTCTTTGACTTGAGCTTTCCGAATCCAACATGGGCTTTCATATCTGAAATCACCTGCACTGGAATTAGAAGACAAGCGGCATTGTAAAGACTCCTTGCCAGAGAAAATCAGTAGGATAATGAAATACATTGTTTTCCTCATCGCGGCACTTATGCTGCTGTCCTGCGACAGAAAGAACGACTCATACAACAAAGGTTTGTCTCTGCTGGGCAAGGACAATGCCGCCGCGGAAAATGCCTTCCTCATGGCAATTGCCGCCGATGACAACAAAGAGCAGGCCTGCCTGGAATATGCTGATTTATGCTCAAACCAGCCTGCCAAACTGCCGCTGGCAATATTCTATTACAGGCTGTTCCTGAAATTATCTCCAGATGATGAAAACGCAGGCATCATTTCACAAAAACTAGCCAACTTGGAAAAACAGTTCGCCAGCACCCTCAACCAGAAAATGAGCGACGATGTTCTGGATGAAAACAACCTCAGGATAAAAATGCTGGAACAACACGCACTGCGCCAGAAACAGTGGATTGACGAACTCTCCACGGAAAACCTGCGCCTTAGACGCCAGCTCTCCGAAGCACAAAAACAATTGCAAAAATGACAAACAAACAACCGAGTCCCATTCTCGGAGATACCCTCTCCAAGCCCTCAGTCCCCACCCTCCCGAGTCCTGTTCGCAGGAATACTATCGCAACGCAGGGTTCTGTGCGCGGGGATACTATCCCCGCGTCTCCTGCTCCCCGCCTGTTTCTAGTTGGTATAGGAGGCATTGGAATGAGCGGACTTGCACAGCTGCTGCGCTATGCGGGCTATGAGGTGGCTGGCAGCGACAGGGCATACAACGCGCCTGACAATGCCTGGCTCTTCAACGCACTCCGCAAACAGGGCATCCAGATATTCCCGCAGGACGGCTCTGGCGTCAGGAACTTCAAGCCAGACCTGCTGATCGCCTCAAGCGCTGTTGAGCAAGGCAATCCCGATTTTATAGAGGGCATTCCAATAATGCACAGGGCGGCTGCATTGGCTCAGGCACTGGATTTATTCAGGCCAGAGGCAAAACTGATCGCCGTTGCAGGCTCCTGCGGCAAGACCTCCACCACTGGCTGGATAGCCAGCGCATTGGAGGCACTGGGGCAAAGGGTGCTGCTTGTCAATGGCGGCTACAACGTGCTGCCAGAGGAAAATGACGCCCCTGGCAATTTCCATCACAGCGCAGGCAAGCCGCAATGGCTGATAGCCGAAGTGGATGAAAGCGACAAATCCCTGGTGAACTTCACGCCAGACTACGCTATGGTGCTAAACGTTGGCAACGACCATTATGAGGAAGCGGAGCTGCGCCGCGTATTCGCGCAATTTCTGTCCAAGGCAAAAAGCGGCATTGTTATCCAAGATGCATTGCAAGATATCCTTAGCAACCTGAGTGCACCCCGCCTCGGAGCGCACATTCAAACATTCGGCACATCCCAATCCGCAGACTGCATCTCTCCACAAAACTACGCCTGCAATGAGCAAGGCATCGTGTTTGAGACAACGCAGTTCGGCAAAGTCAAGGCACAGCAATATGGCAGGCATTCCGCACAGAACGCCTGCGCAGTGCTGGCATTGCTGTCAATGCTGGATTTGGGCAAGACGCCTGCAGAGCTTGCGGCCTCACTTTTCCCATATCGGGGCATACGCCAGAGATTTGAGATAATGGGCACACTCAATGGCAATATCCCCGCAATAAACGACTATGCCCACAATCCAGAGAAAATAGCAGCGGCAATCTCCACCGCACAGGAACGCTATGGTTCGCCTCTGCTGGCCATCTTCCAGCCACACGGATTCAACCCGCTGAAATTCATGCGTGAGGCACTTGTGGAAACTCTATCAACTCTCCTGCACAAGGACGACATATTCCTCATGCTGCCAGTATATTATGCAGGTGGAACAGCCGCATTCAAACCAACGTCGGACGAAGTAGTGGAGGATTTGCGCAAGGCAGGCATAAACGCCAGCGCCACAGACCGCGCAAAAGCAGCCGAAATCATCAAGACCACCCATGCCAAGGCAGTGCTGGTAATGGGCGCCAGGGACATATCTCTACGTAACTGGACAAAGCAAATCACCCAGTAGGATAAAATGGCATACACCACCAATCCATCATTGCTTGCAGCCCTGAAAAACGGGAACAATATCCACTGGCTTGATTTTCAAAAGACCTACAAGCCGCTGATCATGCTTCGTGCAAAGGACTTCAATCTCACCAAAGACGAGGCCGAGGAACTGATGCAGTCCGTTTTGCTGGATGTGTTCCACCAATGCGAATCATTCCAATACGACCCAGCAAAAGGCAGATTCAGGGACTATATGCGCAAGCTCATCGGCAATAATTGCGTTGACATCATACGCAAGCGCAAGGATAATGCGGATGAAATACACAGCCAGGCTAAACTGGAGAATATCGCCGATGAAAGCGAGGACCAGCGCTGGCTGGAGGAATGGCACAATCACCTCCTTGAACAGGCCATCGCTGTGCTCAAGACAAAGGTGGAACCCAGCACATTTCTGGCCTACGAGATGTACGCGGTCAAGGGACTTCCTGCCTCAGAGGTCGCTAAATGCCTTGACATGACACAGGTAAATGTTTATCTGGCAAAGTCCCGCTGCCTCGAAAGGCTCAGTGAAATCATCAGGGAACTTGAAGACTGCTAAGCGTGCCAAACCCCATTTCCATATTTCCCCAAAACATCAGCGGATATGAGCCAATCGCATTCTGCGGCTTCGGCGCATACGGCTCGGTATGGCTGGTCAAGGATGAAACTGGACGACTGCATGCACTAAAGGTAATTGACAAGGAAGCTCTCCAGGAAAAGGAGATGCGCGGGCTGGAGGCCTCGTCCCGCATTGCCAATTGCCCCAATCTTCTCCAAATACATCATGTGGGGCATTTTGATGGTGGCGTATTCTACACAATGGAGCCTGGCGACAACGCTGGCACGAAAGAGCACTATGAGCCAGACACCCTGGCAAGACGGCTCAAGAACGCCCCAAATGGACTTTCCCTTGAGAATGTCAGGCAACTTGCCATTGACCTGCTGAAGGCACTTTCACAACTACACGCCGCGAACCTCGTCCACAGGGATATCAAGCCAGAGAACATACTCTACGTTGGCGGGCAGCCCAAGCTCTCGGATTTGGGTTTGCTGCGCTCCTTGAGCCTGACCGTTTCAATTGGCGGCACACTTGGCTACATTCCACCTGACAAGCTGGTCAAGGCTGCCAACTCCCCGCAGTTCAATCTGCAGGCGGACTCCTCGGATGACCTATATGCCATGGGAAAACTGCTATACTGCGCACTGACAGGCAATGCTCCAGAAGACTTTCCATCCGTGGCGCCCGATAAAATGAAGGATGATGAATACAGGCGCTTTTTCAAGGTGCTGCTTTTCGCCTGCGGCAACCGTCCATATCCACATCGCTTCGACATCGCAGAGCATTTTCTGGAGGCAATTCAATGCGGAAAACTGCCAAGACGCGGGACTTGGCGTATATGGTTGCTCCTTCTGCTGCTTATTCCAGCGCTCGTATATTTCTGCTTTCCACACAAAGAGAAGCCAGAGACGCCTGCTCAAAGTGCCTTAATCCAGGATGACGGCACACTCCATACCGAATTGGAAAACAGGCTTGCCAAAACCTTTCACCTTGAAATACAGCTCTCGCCAGAGG
>JAFSTJ010000652.1 GCA_017450525.1 Victivallales bacterium
CCGTTCAGACATTAAGCCGTCTCAACCGCAGTTGCCCAGACAAAAACGACACTTTTGTCCTGGACTTCTGCAACTCCGAAAAGACTATTCAGGATGCATTTCAGAAATACTACACAGCAACAATTTTAAGCGGCGAAACCGACATCAATAAACTCAACGATCTTCTGCGCATCTGTGACGAATCGCTAATCTATGAACAGGAGGATGTAACGAATTTCAACCTGCTCTACTGGCAGGGCGCCCCACGCGAAAAACTCGATCCGATTCTTGACCCCTGCGTGGAGCGCTTCAATGAGTTGCCATCTCTTGATGACAAAATCAAAATCAAAAGTTCAATGCGGATATTCTGCAGGACGTATGAATTTCTGGCTGAGTTGATGCACGATAGCCGCACCGACTGGGAGGCGAAAAATACCTTCCTGCGTTTTCTGTGGCAAAAACTACCGAAACTCACTGACGTGGAAGATCCCACGGCGGGACTGCTGGATTTGGTGGATTTTGAACGATACCGCGTTTTCAAGCAGGAGGAGCGTCAAATCCAACTGGAAAACAAGATCACGGAGATTGATCCAGTGCCAATCTCTGATCCAGAAGGCGCAAACAAGCCTGATCCCCAATTGGAGACACTGGACAAAATTGTAGAGGCTTTCAATACGGTCTTCGGCAATCTGGAGGGCGTTGACCCGGAAATCTCCAAGGCACAGGCCAAAGTTCTAGGCAAAGAACTTCTAAACAACGACAACGTACGCGATGCGCTGCTGAACAACGACGAGGATACACAACTTCAAGTAGTTCACGACAAGACAAAGGCCGCTGTGCTGAACGTTACAAGACAGTCCACCGAATTGCGTAATTTCTATTTGCAGCATCCTGAAAAACAGGCCGAATTTGAAAACGCCATGCTGATGCTGCTTCAGTCCAACATCAATCCGCCATATAACGAACAACTGCTTTCGGAAGTCATCGTTGAAAAGATGTCCGATGAGTTCAAGGAGATATGCAGCCAGATGCACACCAGCATTGAAGAAGTGGTGGAGGCTATGTTCAAAATCCTTGACGCCACCAGCATTGATGCGTTAAGCGGCCTGAAGAATCTTAAGCGCATTCTTAACCTTTGCTACCGTTCAGAGGGGCGTGATGAGGATTATCAGGAATGGCTACAGACGCTGATAATCAAGTTTGAGGCTTATCTGAAGCACATATATTATCTCCGCGAGGGCGAGGAAATCGCAGAAATTGACGGCAAAAAGGTACAGTTCCTTGACGCAGCAAAGGCGACATGGGTTAACCAACTGCATTATACCGATGAGGAATCACTAGGGCAATTCAAGACCTACTACGAGTTCCTGCATGACCAACGCAATGAATTGGGGCACATGGCTCCAGAACTTCCAAGTGACAAGTTAAAGTTGGGAGTGCACATGACTGTGGCGATGTACCTCTATGCGACTTTGATTAACCTTAGGCGCATAAAGTCAAGCAATATTTTGAGGTAAAACTATTGGAAATGCGTGCCTTTCCCGCTGGCTGAAGCCAGCGACTCCGACAGTTTGCGGCTTGGCGCGATTATGATTACCTCTTTTGTAAAGGTTATTTCTTCCTGTCAGAGAGGCTTATCCTAAAGTCGTTTGCGGGAATGCCGCCGATTTTCCTGTCGCTGTAGTTTATTTCCACAAGTGCCTGTCGCCCATCGGGGAACTTGTGGATTGTACGGCCTATTTCTGGCGGCTTATTCACCAAATCCAAACCAAAGACCTTGGCAATCTGCCTGTAAATCCTGTAAAGTCTCGGTGTCTTCTCATCAAGAACTGCCAATTCAGGCGCGGCATTGAGGAATATGACCTTGCCTTTTCCATAGTCGAAGCAGGTCATTGAGGGAGTTCCATCAGAGCATTTTCCCAGAATCCGCGCCTTGCCAGGTAGAAGTCTTCTTGTGAAATCCTTATGGAGAGTGAATTTTTCGCGGCAGCCGTCAATATGGAACTCCAGGTCCTCAGGCGCATAAGCAAGATAGTCCACACGGCAGCCGAATATGTCCTCGAATGGCTGAAGATTGCCGTCCCCAGCATCGGTCACAATCAATGATGCCCCCTCATGCACCCGCTTCGCAAGTAGTCCGTAGAATTGTCTGCCTGGACCTGAATTGCCTGAAATGGCAGGCAGCCAGTAAATCGCCTTCTTTGGAGGCAGGCCATTGATCTCACTTGAGAGAAACTCCACCTCCAGGCCAGCCTGTTTCGCCAGCACAAAGGCTCCGTACGCCACCTGCCACTGGTTCTGCCCAGGCGTAAGAATCACCAGCGCATCCACGCGACGCGGCGGCAAATACGGCAGTTCTGCCGCAATGCGCTGTTTGAAACGCATTATCTCCAGGGCGGCTGGCTTGGGGACGCCGTCGGCGGTCAGCAATCCAAGTTCCCGCTCCATTGCAACCCAGCAATATGGGGCCTGCGGCAATCTATCCTGGTCAAACGCGCACCACCACAGAAACGCCAGGCAATCATGGGCCCACGCGGAGGCGAGCGCAGTACGAAGATATGCGCAGCGTCTTTCCTCAGACAGTACCATGGGCCCTAGCGAGCCAATCTCCTCCACAAAAGCAGGCTTGATATTACCTGGTATTCCGCGATAGAAAAGAGTTTCCGCCGTGCTGTGAAAGACCGCTGGCGGTGCATTAAGTGGGCTTTTGCCGCAGAATTCCGTGAAACATGGATACGGGTGGGTTGTCAATGCATCGTAGTGAGCGCTCTGCTCAAACAGATTCCAAGGCTGGCTTGATTGGGAATTGGGGCCGTGCATGCCAGTCCAAATTGGACGTGTCGCATCCACCGAACGTATCTTTGCGGCGATGAAGTCAAGCCAATGCGCGGATTCCGCCACAGTCGCCTTGCCGAGGCAATTGCATTCATTGCCAGGCTCCCATGCGACAATTGCGGGGTGCTCCTTCAATGCAGTCACAAAGCCTAGAATGAAGCGTCCCTCCCAAAGCAGCGCCTCCGCATCACTTATAAGATTACGCCCCTCCAGGACTGGTGGCGCAAAAAGACGCCCGCTCATCCAACCAGTCAGCAGAGCCACCACCAATTTTATGCCGTGCCTTGAAGCGCAGTCGGCCATTGCCATAAAACGCTCAAGCATTGTGTTGTCCAAGCCCAAATCACCTGGAGAAAGAGGTTGACCTGACGCATCGCCATACCCGACTGCATCGCCAAAACAGCCACGCAACTGCGTAACTGGCTGAAAATCAGGCCAAAGCGGGAACACACGCAGCATGGTAATGCCCAATTCGGACAGTTTTGCAAAGTCCCGCTCCACCACATCCTCACGCCAGTCTCGCCACATGTACATTCCAGCGTGGCTGGCCCAGTAGTTGCACCCTATCTCTATGTTTCCGTGTTGCAAAGGTTGTTTTTTCATTGTGATCAATCCAGATTATATGCTAAAGAAAGTTTTCACCAAGGCATCGCCTTTTTCAATGAGCCTGACGTTTCTATGCTTGGGCAGGGCTTTGGCTGCGTTTGAGAAGGTGACGTTTCTTCCGCTTCCCTCAAGAAAGCGCCTGATTTGCGATGCGCTCAGCGGATTTTCCATCATCTTGACATAAGTTTTCTCAGGAGCCATCGCGGATGGTCTTTCCGTCAACGAAATCCAGCTGCACTTGAGGCGAATATTCAAGCAGACGCACCCAATGGTGCATGCCATTTCCGTAGTTCCCCTTATCCACGAACAGCGCCGCCCTGCCCTGAGCCTGCGTGCCGACTTCATTGCATTGAGGCGTTGCGAAAGATATGCAAACTACTGAACAGATTGCCGCCATGATGGCGGTCTTGATGATGTGCATTCTGAAAATTGTCTCCATGTGAAGTAATCCCATTTCTTTATACAGAAAATCAAGCTCTAGAAGAAAAATCCTTGTCTTCAGACCTCATACTATACACATCATTTGGCGTTTTATATTCCAATGCCTGATGGATTCTTCTATAATTGGAGGTAATTGCAAACCTATCTCAAATGCGCTTCGATGATGGTTTTGAAATTAACTCTCTAGATGTATGCACCAAAAGCACGCAATTTATTGCGCAAAACCTCTACATCCACGCTATGCACCGAATTGTCTGCGCCCTCTGCTGCCATGGATGCGGCAATTCCAGCCGCCTGTCCTGTAATAAAGCAACCAGGCATCACGCGGATTGAAGCAATCATATAGTTGTCAGCCGAAATACAACGACCTGCGACAAGCAGGTTGTCAATGCCCTTGACAGCCAATGCCCTGTATGGTATGCCATAATGCTCGCCCTTCGTTCCATCATATCTGGCACCAGGCGCTGTAAAATCGTTTTTAAAGCGCAGATATTCCTGATATGTTGAATCGTATGGATGTATGTCAATGCCATAGCTGAAGTGACCGATTTCGTCTGGGAAAGAGCGCCTCTGGAAAAAGTCATCCCTGACCAACGTGTAATCGCAGACAATTCGCCTGGATTCGCGCACGCCAAGCAAGGAGGCCGTCCCCGCTACAACTGCGTTTTCAAAGCCAGGCACACATTCTCTGTAGAATCGCTGATATTCAGGAATGATCCTGCGCCCCTCAAGCCAGCCTAGGGTACGACTCTCTGGATTCGTCGCGTCAAGGCCAAATATATGCCCCACATTCCCGCAGCCAGTGTCTTCATTGGACTGCGAAACACCAGTCATGTGCCAATCTGGAATCTTGAAATATTTTCCTGATTCAATCGCCTTTGTCAGCATTGCGAACAACTCGGCCCTATGAGGGTTGTACTTCTCCCAGTCAATGCCGCTCCAAAACGAGCAGAGCGATGCTGGCATAATCTTGCCATCCTTGTTTCCAAGGTGGTATTCCGCCCCAGCAAGTGTTGAAAGAATACCGTCACCTGTGGCATCAATGAATACCTTTGCCTTCACGGCGCAAAGACCATCTGCCATAGAAAGCACCGCGTGTGTAATTCGGTCTCCCTCTTTGATTACGGAGACCATCTTCGCCTCGAACTGGAAACTTGCGCCAGATTCCAGCATAATTTCATCATATATCCGCTTCAGCACTTCAGGCTTGATTGTACGTCTTTGTCCATGTCCCTCGCCATAGCCGTTGTATGCTTCCATTCGGTCGAAGACCAGGTCGCCAAAGCCAGTGCAAAGCGTATGCACGCCATCGGTATAGCCAGTGAAGAATGGAACAAGACCAGCGGTACCCATGCCGCCAAAGCAACCAATGGCCTCAGCCAAAAACACCTTGGCTCCCTGTTTTGCAGCCGCATACGCAGCCGCACATCCAGCAGGACCGCCACCTGCCACAAACACATCACACTCGCAATATGTCCGTAAATCCAACTTCAGTTCAACCATTAGCCTTCTCCAGCACCATTTCTAGAACTCCGCAGCAAATCTTCTGCAACTCATCACTAGTCTTCTGCGATATTGACCTCAGCCCATACACGCAGATGAGAAAGTTTTGTACTACAATGCTATTTTTGTGGTAAACATCTTGGCAAGAGAATGTGTTATAAAACCATCTCGTGCCATTCTTCCTGCAAGAATTCCTGGCAGAATTTTAAGCTCAAGTGCCTTGTCGCGGATTTCAGCAAAATTGCGTTTTACGGACACAAAGGAATCATAATCAGGCATAAGCAAACTGTTTGCGAAGTTGTTTGCGTCATTTTCAAGTTCTTTTTCCTCTGGAATGTGATAACTGACCAGCATCATCTTGTGCTTTTGCTGAAGGACGTGTCCGATTTCGTGGAAGAATGTGAACCAGAAGCAGTCAGCGCTTTTGCGCCAGTCATTGATTATCAAGGCAGCTTTTTTAGGTGTGAACCAGGTTACCGCCCCATTGACATTGGTGTTTTTCATATATGGGAGAAATAGAAAGACAACTCCACATTCTGCAAGAATTCTTTTTGCATCTTCCATTGCACTGCCTAATGGCATTAACATCAAGTCCTTAAGTGCTTGGATGGCGTTTTTTAGTTTCTTCAGTGAAAACTCCTCCGTCTGGATGCTTCTTGCCTTGGCCTGCGCATAGCAGAGCCAGGCGCAGGTATTCAACGAGTTGACTTCAGTCGTATTTTTGGTTGCAGTGCGGAAGTTGGCAAATGCCTGTGGAGTAAGTAGCATTTGCAGGTTTGCGATTTGAAGCCAGTTGCAGAGGTTTTGTATCTGTTTCCTGAATCCCCCTTTCGACTTGCTGTTCTCCAGTTTCTCAAAGTAGCCGTATTCAATCTTCCTTAGAATATCCATTTGGGCATCAATTCTTTTAAGCTCGTCTATTTGATGCATGTGCAGTATATACGATGTCTGCATATTCATCCAGGTCTGTGCGCTGATGCCGAAGACGGCATATAGTCGTTCAGCGATGTCAGGTGTCATTTGCGCCTTCTCGTGAAGCAGACAGCTCATGGTCTTCTCCGTGATACCTAGTCTAGCGGCAAGTTCTTTTTGCGACATGCCGAGTTCGTCAGCAATCGCCTGAATATGGTATCCTGGATGCACGGCGGCTATGTTTCTGTAAAATTCGATGTTTTCGTTATGCACTGTGTTACTCATAATGATTGGATACCTCCACTATCTCGACTATCTTGATTGTCGTCGCTATCGCCAAAATGTCACCGCTTGTAATCTCGACTTCGTTGTCATCGCAAGGAATCAATGTTATCCTATATCCTGTGTTTCCTACTCTTATGCTCCACTGGTCTTTCAAATTGCCTAACAGTTTTTCAAGGTGCAATGGCCTATTCATCGCAAGGTCTTGAAATGATTCAGCATCCGTGATGAAGTCTCTTATCACCACAAGCTGTATTTTTACATTGTCAGGGTATTTCCATTTATCCTGATATTCAATGCTGAATTTCTTTTCCGCTTTTTTGTTTTTATAGGTTATTTTCATTTTGAATATAATTTTCTTACCAATTTGGTAATTAATGTAATGGAATAGTCAAATTATACAAGTCATCACGCTATACTGATGATTTATCTTCTTTTTGTAATACAGCGCCTTGGTGAGTTATCTGTGGTTTATTATATAGTATGCATGATGGCGAGGATGCTGCTGATAAGGTGGTCATCTATGCCAATCCCTGCTCAATGCAGATTATTCTCCTGCATTTTGCTGTTGTCTCCCTCAAGACACAGGGAAAGAAGACCAATGCCAAGCAGATTGAAGAGTTGACTGGCATCAAGGGTTATAAGGCAAACCAGGAGGAACACATCAAGGCAATATGCGCCAAAATCAATCGCCAGTCATACTATGATATGAAGGAGCGTGTCACAGCCATCAACAAACCAGACAATGTGCCTGGAAGCACCAATTTCATTGAGTTCCTACAGCGTTTTGAATCGGACAAGCCTGAATGGATTGCCGAAGTTCGGAATATCCTTGATTCCAATTGTTAGTGTAATACATCTCAAAAAAGATGTATATATAACGTGCGTGAAATAGAAGTTATAAATTTCACCAACCATCTACGTCTATCTTTGCGATTGAGACGGTGAGTTTTATAACAACGCTATGTTCCCCAAGAGGGTAGGTATTTGGTAGTTCGGCCCAGCTGGGGCCGTTGTCTC
>JAFSTJ010000653.1 GCA_017450525.1 Victivallales bacterium
CCAGTATTCCTTGGTCAGGCCGCCACGACGGAATATGTGGACTAAATAAAAAGGCAAATAAAGCAGAAACAGAAGAGGAAACAGTATATCGTAGAGGAAAAACAGCATGAAACGCCTCTTGCCAATTTACATATAAAAAATGGTGCAAGAGATGGGAGTCGAACCCACACACCTTTCGGTACAGGAACCTAAATCCTGCGCGTCTGCCAATTCCGCCACTCTCGCAATGTGTCGGTTAATATACAACGGCAAACCGATATTCCAAATGAATACATCAAACTTAATATGGCATCAACTGAGACTTATGGGACTCATGGGACTCATGGGACTCATGAGATATTGCATCGCATAAGTCCCATGAGTCCCATGAGTCCCATGAGTCCCCAGATTACAGTCTTACGGGGAATCTGCTTTTTGGGGGATTTTGGCATTTGTTTTTAACTTGCTTTTTGATACATTAATGAAAACATTGCAAAAAGGTTTTCTTGTGTAATTTTAAAGTGTTCATGGCTTATAATTTGAGGGGAGGAAGATGAATTACCAAACGGTAAAGTACGGCACGGATGAATTGATGGAGCTTGTGGATGTGTTCAATGTTTCCCCGCAGGCTCAAGCAAAGATACACGCAATCCTGGCTGAAGAGGCAAATCCTCCTGACGCATATCCTTAAGAGACGGCCATCAGGCAACATGCGTACAAATGAAGATGCAAAGAAACATAAAGGTCAGGATGCGGGATGGCATTCGGCTTGCGACGGATATCATCCTGCCCGAAGGCGAAGGTCCCTTTGCAGCAGTGCTTATTCGCACGCCCTACAATCGCGCTATGTACGTCAACTCCTACTTTCAGCAAAAGGGAATCGCCCTAGTCACCCAGGACACCAGGGGGCGCTATGAAAGCGAGGGAGAATTCTACCCATTTGTCAATGAATATGACGATGGCATGGACACGTTGAAATGGCTTAAAGTCCAACCCTGGTCAAATGGCAAAGTCGCGATGTTCGGAGATTCCTACCTGGCGCATACGCAATTTGTCCTGATGCAGAGGGAAATGCCGTCATTCACGACGCTGAATCCACGCTTCATGTGCGGTGACGGCTTTGCGCACGGCTACTATGCTGGAGGCATCTTCAATCTTGCATTGACCTGGAGCTGGCTCTGCCTGGAATGCGCCTCTGCCTGCTCCCAGGCCAGATTGGCCCTGGCCCTGCCCGACCTGAGAAAGCTGCTCAGGACGCAGCCAACCTCGGATTTGGACCTTGCATCGGGAGGCATGGAGCCAGCAAGGGCATTCCGCGACTTTGTCGCCAACAAGCACGACGGCCCCTTCTGGGACAGCTGCAACTTCCGTCGCCAGAATCCAGTGATTGAATATCCAGTGCTGCTCACTGGAGGGTGGTATGACTTCTATGCAGGCGAGACAATCAAGAATTTCCTGTACATCAGGGAGCACTCGGCCTCCGAGAAGATTGCCTCGCAGCACCGCATGGTGATCGGCCACTGGTCACACGGCATACTCTCCAGTCCTATACTGGGCGAGATTGACTTCGGCGAGGAATCCCAGAAGGAGAACGGGCATAGCCTGGAATGGATCGCAGGTATGCTGCAAGGGAAGCAGGCCGATGAGCTCAGACCCGCTCCAGTCACGCTTTTCGTGATGGGAAGAAATGCATGGCGTCACGAGTGGCAGTGGCCGCCAAGGGGAATCGCAGAGCGTGACTTCTTCCTGCAGCCCCAACACGCCTTGTCCACAGATACGCCAGACATCGACCTGGCTTGCGAGGAATGCATTTTCGACTGGGAGAATCCTGTGCCGACACACGGCGGCAACCATTCCATCGGGGCATACAATCCAGGTCTCTTTGATTACGTCAAGCCTGGACCCTATGACCAGACCGAACTGGAGGCAAGAGACGATGTGACCAGTTTCACCACAGCCCCCCTCCAGAAGGACACGGAGGTCATAGGAATTGTCCGCATCACACTTTACATATCCTCGGAAGCGGAGGATGCGGACTTCTTCGCGAAGATAGTCGATGTCCACCCTGACGGCAAGGCGTTCAACGTCACAGAGGGATGCCAGCGCGCCAGCTGCAGAATCGCAGCATATGCTCCACAGCCACTTACGCATGGCGAGATTTGCAGGCTGGATTTCGAACTGGGGGCAACCGCGATGTGCTTCAAGGCGGGACACGCCATCCGCGTAGATGTAAGCTGCAGCAACTTCCCCCTCTGCGAACTGAATCCCGCAGCCCTGAAAATGCAGGGCAAGACGCCTCTTCAGAGGATTCACTACGGCAGAAAATGCCCTTCACACATCACGCTTCCCTGTGACATTTAACGGCAATCACCTCAATACGTGAATGCCTGGACTTTGACCTCCCAGGCATTGCGGTACTGCATTGGCGTCGGGGCCTTCACGATTTTCGCCACAAGGACATTATACCCCAGCTTCAGCCTGACAGGCACTATCTCAGGCGCAATGTACACGGCATCGGAAACTGGCTCAATTGCACATATCCTCTTTCCATCAAAGAATAATTCCCCGCCTGAACCAGCGTTCAATGCAAAATACGCATCCTGCTCGACATCAGACCAGAAACGGAAAAAGAGATACGCCAGCGCGTTTTCAGTGGCGCCGAAATGCTTCCTCAAATCGCAGACGCCGCTGCGTTCAGGCTCAATAACCTGGCAATCCTTTATAAACTCCTCCGCCTTGACCTGTTCAGGCAAGAAAACCTGTTTGTCCATGGGCATCCTGAAGTCATAAGGATAGCATGGAGACACCAATATCTGATGGCAATTCACGCTGCTGCGCACCCTCGTGTCAGGAAATGCGGTCATGCGCAACAATGCCTCCCCATACGGAACCAGCCTCAAAGGGCATTTTTCTCCAGCAGGATGATGGAACAGGGGTATTTCAGGCGTATATCGCCCTTGTTCCAGCTCGTCAAAGCCGCTTGTCGGGACAGCCTCGGTCTCCAGAATATTTTCTGGCACCTTCATATCCTTGTTCCTTCCTTGGCGAAGCAGACGCATCGGCGCATCAGAGGATACGCCATAATTCCAACGTCCCGCTGGAGTAACCCTGCGGGGCGCAAAAGGAGATACATTTTCACGGCTGAAATTGAAGGGCACAGGCAAAGAATAGACCAGGGGACCGCATTCGTGCCAAAGCCAATAGCGATCCGCTTTTCTCACGGGAACCATTGTAAGAATCAGCTCCAGCACGTCATTGTCACTCCACTCCCGCTCCAATGTGCAGAAGCCCTTTCTTGCCTCTGGCAACTCAAGGGGCTTGCCATTGAGCCTCAATGCAGGATGCCCGCACCAATGCGGAATCCTGAATGTGAAAGGCATGCGGCGGCTTTGCGCCATGGAGAAGCGGAAGCGAAGCGTCTCGTCAAACGGATATTCAGTCTCCTCTGTTATGGTGTAGTCATTGCCATGGAAAACAGATGGTCCATACAAAACCGCCACAGGCGCCTCAGCTGCGTCAAGCATCCACATTCTGAAAATGAAGCCAGGCAAAATACGGTGGACATTGCCCGCGCAGCACTGTGCGCTATGGTCGGCGCGGAACTGCCTGAATGTGGCGCATCCACGATAGAAGAATGAATGGTTTGCGCCTGGCCCAGATATCACCTGATTTGGCGAGGAAAGATACTGCAATGCGCTGAAATCCTTCAGCACCGCGCCAGGGAACGCATTATAGAATATCTTCTCCATTCTGTCGGCATATTGACCATCGCCGCTTGCCATCAGGAAATAGCCAAGTGCATGGCAGAAATCCTGAATGACACATGTCTCATAGCCCTGAAGCGGATCGCGGCCTGCAAAATCCTCGTTGCTGGAGGGCAAACCAGGAATCTGCTCATGACGCTGCAACACTTCCGCCAACCCGCGTTCCGCATCTTCAAGGTAGGACTTGTCACCTGTATAGAGATAAAGCATCACTGGAAGCTTGATGGATTCGCTGAATGACACGCCGTGTATCACATAGTTACGTCCTGATGTTATCTTGTTGCGTTGAAGTTCAAATTCACACTCCGTATGCAGCGAATAGTATTCGTCATGCATTCGATATGCATTTTCCGCCTTGTGGAGCAATGAATCGTCCTTGCTCCAAGAATATGCAGTCAATACGCCCTCAAGATTGTTGATATGCCTGAAGCCCAGGGCAAGCCTTTCCTCTGGCACATTAAGATAATGCCGAATAAACGCCTTGCTGACATCAACGTCGCCTCTGTACGCAAAATACCTGGCCGCACTGCGAAAGAACACAGACATTGGCCATTCCATGTCAGACACGCCATAGCAATGTCCAAGCTCGCCATTTGCATCAGGATGGGCAAGTAAATGGCGTAGATTGCGCTCGTAAAGCTGGATTTTGGCTTGGTCACCTGAAAGAATGCCAACGCCAAGAAGCCCGTCCAGCAAATACGCGCTTTGCTCGTATGGCCACCAGGCCTCCTGCCCAGGCGTTTCAGCGGCCTGGTCGTTATAGACAATTGAGGCTAGCTTGACTTTCCCGCATCCACCATCCCACATCGGCGTGTTGAACGGGAAGCCCTGCTCGGCAAAATGCGATGAAAGCCCCTTGTTTTGAGCATCAAGCCACTCCTTAAGAAATCCATCGGGATGGACTGAGCCAGGCTTGCTTCGATGAAATATGCCAAAATACATTATTTACTGTTCCTTATTCAGCAAAGGCAGCAAACACGCCTTGCCCTTGCTATGCAAGAAATGCTTCCAAGTTTGAGATGTTTCGCATGGGCTCACTCTGCTTTAGCATGCCCAACAATTTTTTGCAGCAGTTCCACGTATGCCTTCGGCTGCAAGGAATAAAGATGTCCCCCATTCGGAAAAACCTCAATATGCTTTTTGCCAGGAATGCTGTTATAGACGGCGTAAACGGAAGTCGGACAGCATGTGTTATCAACCAATCCTACAGTGAAAAACACTTCTGCCTTGACACGCTTGGCGAAAAACGCCATTTCATAATACTGAAGGGTATTTGCGACGGCCTTGTTAAGCAATTTGCCGTCCTTCATCCTAATCAGCCTGGGCCAGCCAGAAAGACGCCCGCCGACAATGCCTCCCAGATCACACATTCCAGGCACCATGGCGCAAGCCACCTTCACATCGGAATCCAAGGCGGCAGCAGCCAATGCCTGCGCACCGCCCTGACTCCCGCCACACACAATCAGATTGCTACCGTCATATTCAGGCAGAGTCTTAACATAGTCCAGAGCACGCTTCACACGCAGAAACATGCCACGAAAATAGAATTTATTTCTATCCTCGGCACCAATCCACCAGTAATTCTTGTATGTGGTCCTTTGCAGTTCCTGATAAAATGCAGGCGGCCGTCCGTTTTCGATGCCATGTGCATTGATGCTGAAGCAAATCGCGCCTGGCACAACTGATTTCCAGCTATTTCCGACGCCCGCGCTCTGAAATATCACCACAACTGGCAGACTTTTGGGCACGGCATTAACTGGCATGCTCAAATACCCTGAAACAGGCATTCCTCCCGCGCAATCCACCTTTACATCCCAGAAATTGAATTTTCCCTTTTGCTGCGAGGGAGCATCTGTTTCCTTTCGTTCGGCTTTCACTGGAACCTTCGCCAATTCGGCCATTGCGTTGTCCCAGAACTGCTGAAAATCCTCAGGCTCCTTAAAGTAGGGAGCGCATTTATCAGGGTCAGCAATCACTCCAATGGAGGACGTCACCGGAACCTTCTTCCCCTTGACCTCACTCTCAAGCACCTTGCCATCAGATCCAAGCGCCGAAACCACAAAGCGCAAGGCCCCGCATCTCAACGGAGCCGAAAACTCATTCTTGCCAGCAGGAAGATTAATCGTCTCACTGCTTCCATCAACCTGGAATATCTTGACTTCTACAGGTGCACTCCCCGCCTTGCCGTTGACACGGAAATCCATAGAAACCTGAACCATGTCATTGTCATGGTAAATGCCATCTGGCTTGTCAAGAGACAAATCCAGCGAATAGGTGTCTGAAAAGCACAGCAAACCCGCCGCCAGGCAGCAGAACATAACTTTGAAAATTGACATTTTCATGCGCAACACTCTCTTTTGGTTAAATATCCATCACTCAAGTACATCAGAACTTATGTGCATTCCCTTGAACAAGTATCTTCCACCGCCAAGGTTTTCAGTGTGGCCATACTTGGACTTAAGATTAGGGCATCCAGGCACGTAAACCTCCGCCTCGGAAGCGTCTGGCCCCACAGCCGCAATAACGACACGCACATCGCCGCCCAACTTCATCGCAAGAGCCTGGACCTCATTGCCACTGCGGACTGTCACCTTGGCCTCGGGTGCCTTCTCCTTGCTCAGGATAAATGGCGACAGCTCCTTGAGCAGAAGGACGGCGGGCGCGATGTTGTCCCACTGCAGCTTGAAATGGTCTGGATCCACCTTCTCTGTATAGTATCTCACGATGGAATAATTGTAGAACATGTACCCCCTCACCTTCTGCGTGGTGGAAATGAGTATCATGGAGCGGATTTCCTCCTCGGTGGGATAACGCGGGGCGCCACTGAACTTGTGCGGCCAACAGGCGCGCCAGGCGAAGATCTGCGATACATTCCAGTAGGGAAGCCCCGTTCTCACGCCATTTCTGATCTTATCCAGCATTTCCTTCATATCCTGTTTCTCGCCTGGCTCCTTGTAGCCGACTGGATATGCGTCCGACAATATTATGTCCCCTGTCTTGGAATATAACGGGAAATGCGCAATGATGTCCGTCAACGTCAGAATCGGATGTGCCTGGTCTAGTTCGCTGATAGTCTCGCGAAGTTCCCTTATCGAGGGCACGTCATCGATGGGATACTCGTCGGAAACATACCAGCCAAGAAGGGCAGGATGATTCTTGAGGGTATTGACCGTGAGACGTGTCACGGCCTCGGGTGTCTTGGCCTCGTCTAAGGTTCTGTATGCGAAAGGACGTGGTGGCATGATTTGCGACCTGATGTTGAAGATAAATTTCAGCCCATGCCTGTCCAATTCATCCAGCGAAGCCAGCAGCGTTGCCTTGCGGTTGGCCTTCACGCCCCCATAGCAGTTGTTCGGCTCATAGCCTATTGCCAAACCGACATTGAAGCCAGCATCGGCAATGCGCTTCAATGCCTCAGACACGTTCTCCTTGTCTGCCTCCAGATGACCAATGAAAAGGCCTATCGGCAAAAACGGCTTGCCATTTACAAGCAGGAAGCCATCCTCATCAAATTCAACATTTGTCTTGGCGGCATTGAAGGTTTTCCTGAAGAAATTGCCCTTGTCCCTGGCGATGATGCACTTTTTCCTCATATTCAGCAGAAGGGCCTCAAATGGTATTTTATACTGCTTGTACAGGCCGAACTTCCCCTCCGCAAAGCCAGCCTCGTCAATGGACAACAGCTTCTTCACGCTGCCAACTGTCAACAGCACGGCATAGTCGGCGTACTTCTCGCCTGGGTCAAGCAAGGTCTTGAACTTGACAGTGCCCTCCTCGTCCAAGGCCAGCTTGCGGGGAAGCACAGGATGCAGAACCGCGCATGTCTCTCCATTGCAGGCACGGACGCTTATGTTGTCCCAATAGACCTTGCCAGTGCGGCGCGGAATCAGGACCAGCTCGAAATTTGCGTTCTTCATATCATTTGGCGTGACGACAGTGACTGTCGCCTCATGCCATTCAGTGTCCCTTGGCTGGGGAATCGTCACATAAAGCCCCGTCAATGGCTTGTTTGTCTCGTCAAGAGGACGAATGGCATGTATTCTCATGCCAGAGGGGCCTGGCAGCGTTTTGTTGGCAACGCCGTTGTCGGCATCGGTAAAATCAACACGATATGAGAACTTGACCTGATAGCGCACATTGGGCTTTGGATTGAAGCGCTTGTCCGCAGTCACATAAGGCAACGTGGAATCATCCCGCTCATAGCACATGGCAGTCGAGCCATTGACGCCCGCTCCCTTCACCACGGAAAACCCCTTGCGTAGAAGCCAGCCCTCGTCGCCTTTCTCAAAATCCTCCTCAAAGACAGGCTCCGCAAGCCCCGTCTTGTCAGAAAAAACACTCAAATCTGGCAGAGCAATTTCACTGGACCAAAGGAAGCCGATAAGCAATGCCGCAAACATCAGCCCAAACATCCGCCTTACAAGGAAATCCCCATAACGCAATTGGCCATAATGCCTTCCCATCAATACGTTCATCTTTGTGCTTCCCATTCCTCACTCCCTAGATTCAATATGATTTTCAATCCTTGTATCTGCACAAGCAAAATA
>JAFSTJ010000654.1 GCA_017450525.1 Victivallales bacterium
ATCTTATCTGGATTGTTGAGGTAGTGGTGTTCATGCGAATTGCGGGGACGACAGTATGTGTAAATCAAGGCTGCCTGACCGCTGCGTCCTGCACGTCCTGCCCGCTGAGTGTAGTTGGAAGGCGTGGGAGGCACATTGCGCATACCCACTATGCTCAGGTCCTTGATGTCTATGCCCAGTTCCATTGTCGGGGAACAGTACAAAATCGGAAAACGGCCTTCCCTAAAATCCTTCTCTCGCTGTTCTCTCTCCTCCTTGCTGACCTGTCCTGTATGGTCTTTTGCTTCAAAAGCGACAGTTCCAAGTGGAATGCTCTTGTAGAACTCCTGGAAAAAAACGTTTGGCTTGAACTGGACAGGCTTGCCAAGAGTGCGTGTCCTGACAAGATCAGCTGGGACTGTCACGCCATCACCTGCTTCCCACAGCAATGAATTGCAATCAAGCTGATAAAGCCCATTTCTGCAATTGATGTAATTCTGAAGCTTACCAAAAAGACTGGCCATGTATGCGATGTATTCGTCTTCATCGGCAAATGTTTTTCCATTATGCCCTTGCAGGTAGTCTTTGACAAAGGTTGCCAGTTTGCTCTTGTAGCCGCCGCTTTCAGCATTGTGGCTGTACCTTCTTTCTGGCTTTACAAGATACATGGCATGAGATGTGTCGATTCTGTCATTATCGTCAAGCGTCCACGGTGACTTCAAATTATCTCGAACGGACTTTTCAAGGTCTCTTACCGCAGAATCAGTCCTTGCGGGAGAATAGACGCACAGCTTGTGGCGCATATAGTCGAATATCTGTATCAGGAACTCTTCCTTCTGAAAATCATCAAGGCCATCAAGTTCGTCGATATCATATAGACGTTCACATCCATTTTCGCCTGTAATCTCATCGTGCAGATACTTGTAACTGATTTTCAGGAGAGCGCAGTCCTCAAGATTGGGCATGATGACGCTCCAACTGCCCGCTAGGTCGTCGAATACTATGCTGTCAAGGTACTTAACCATGATGTCCCTAACTTCATCAGCCCTGCGTCCTCGGAGTTCCGGATTGTTTGAGTACTGGTCGAATGAAAGGTTCAAACGGTCAAATACCAGACGTGCTATTCTCGTGCTGTCGATTTTCTCGGCAGTGCTGCTGACGGCATTCCAGATTGCGCTTCTCACCTTTCCGATTCTGATGAAATCATTGAAATGCCCTGCTTGTAGGGCGGCATCCTGTCTTGCATCGACAAATGTGAGAACTTTTCGGTCTTTGTCCTGAACATCGGACTCCTTCATCTGAATGATTTTCTCGTATGAAAGGATTGTTGTGGCGGTGCTTCGTCCTTCTGCACCTATCTTTGCAAGTTTTGACCATTCAAGCTGATTCCCTTTGTAAACAGCCTGCGAGGTTGGGTCATACATCAAAGGGGCTGGAACGAACCAGGCCTGAATGTAGCCGTCATTCAGGAGGCTGTCGCTATCCGAGTAATGACCAGATGGTGTTATCCATATACGACGCGGCAGACGGTCAGCGTATGTTTTCTTCAATTTCCTGCCATTCCTGCCTATTGTGTACCAGTCTTCTGGTATGTCATCGGAATCCAAATCAAGCTCATAATCTTCTGGCTTTTCACCTTCATGGCAAATAAAGACATAGCCAGGATTCCCATCCGCGTCATTGTCCTCCTGCCCTTGGTCCTCGAAACTGCGAGGCAGTATCTTGCCTGACGAACCATCAAGTCGCACAACGTAGAACTCATGGCCGCTAAGTCTGCTGAACACTATGGGATAGTACATTGTCTTTGTCTCAGCCGTGGACAACTTATTGCAATACAACTCTTCGTGAACTGTAATACATCTGTCCTTTGGCAGCCCCAATGTCGAATAAACGTTTCCCGTCTGTGAAATGAACTGATGGATTTTGTATGGAAGAATCTTCTGGCCGCTCTGCTTGACATTGATTCTGTTGCACCAGTCAAGAACGTCAATGATGTGCGTCTCGCACCCTTCAACACTATTTCCAAGAAACACACTTAGTTTTTCCGCAATGCCCTTTATTGACACAGGACCACCACGGAAATACTTCTTTTCTTCTTCATCGTAATGTAGTGCGATGTTCTGCTCCAGCCAAATGGCTGTGGGGTAATTTCTAAGTATCTCGGAATCGTCATCTTTGGGAACTGGAGAGTTCAAAGCCTTGACAAGTTCGTTCCTGCTGTAATCCTTTCTGGCTAGACCTACAGTCAGAGTCTCGTCAATGACCTGCTCAGG
>JAFSTJ010000655.1 GCA_017450525.1 Victivallales bacterium
CTCTAATGTCCTCCAGTTGCGTTCTGGATAAGGCGATGGATTGCCTCAGACGCGCCAATTCATATTCCACCTCTTCAGGCAGAATCTTGCGTTCTAGTATCGCATTAATATTGCTGGATTTCTTGCGGCATTTCGCGATGACGATACCCTCGCTGACGCCTATGCCTTCCAGTTTCATTGTCATTGCTGTTGGAGTCATAGGTTTTCCTCTGGATTGTTGAAGAAATCCAGCAGCGCCGCCGCTGCGGTCTCCGCTTCCTTGCCTGAAATTGTGACGCCCAGTTTTGTGCCTGGAGAGGCGGAGAGTGCCACTATCTCCAGTGGACTGTTTGCCTGCACCGTCTTTCTGCCTTTGGCCAAGGTCACTTTTGCATCGTACTTTGCAACGAGGGCTGCCAGTTGCGCCGCACTTCTTAGATGCAGGCCACGCTTGTGTTTGACTACGACCTGCATTTTGACTTGGTCTGTATTGCTTTGGCTACTTGGCATAGTTGGTGAATTTGGACTGTAAATTTTCTGCTGAAAAATGGGGCTGCATGCTGAGGAACGTGTCTCTGGATATGAGGCCAGCGTTGAGCAGGTTCATCAGTGCCCTGTCCATTGTGATCATGCCGTCCTTTTGGGATGTTTCCATTGTGCCCAGAAGTTGGTGTGTCTTTTGCTCGCGTATCATGGCGCGGACTGCCGTGGTGCCAATCAGCACTTCGAATACTGCCACGCGGCCTGGCTGTCCGTTTCTTGGGAGGAGCCTTTGCGATATTACGGCCTCAAGTGTCGCAGCAACCTGCATGCGCACCTGGTTCTGCCTGTTGGCTGGAAACACATCCACGATTCTGTCCACGCACTGTGTCACGTCATTTGTATGCAGTGTGGCGAATACAAGATGTCCTGTTTCCGCAGCGGTAAGTGCTGTTTCTATGGTTTCAAGGTCGCGCATTTCGCCGACCAATATTACGTCTGGATCCTGCCGCAGCACATACTTCAGTGCGTTGGCGAAGCTGAGCGTATCCGCATTGATTTCGCGTTGCTCCACAATGGCCATTTTGTGCGGGTGCACGAATTCAATGGGGTCTTCCACTGTGATGATGTGGCAGGGACGTGTGCTGTTCACTATGTCCAGCAACGCGGCGAGTGTGGTTGATTTACCAGAACCAGTTGGACCTGTTACCAAAACAAGACCCTGGCGAAGTTGTGCTAGTTTCAGCACGGACTGGGGCAGTCCTAGTTTGGATGCGTCTGGCAACTTGCTTGGAATCACACGCATTGCCGTCGCAACGGAACCACGTTGGTGGAAGCCATTTACGCGGAAGCGGAATTCCTCGTTCCTGTCATTGGTTATGCCGCGTACCGCTAACGCGAAGTCAAGCTCGTGTTTCTCCTCGAACACAGCTTTCTGCGCGGAATTGAGCACGCTATAGAGCAGTTTTCTTGTGTCGCCTGCCGTCAAGGTAGGCATGTCAAAAGCGCGGAGCATGCCGTCAATGCGCACAACTGGGGGGGAGCCAGCCGTGAGAATCAAGTCTGAAGCGCCATAGTGGAGGGCATCTCCAAGA
This sequence comes from Victivallales bacterium, assembly GCA_017450525.1. GTDB lineage: Bacteria > Verrucomicrobiota > Lentisphaeria > Oligosphaerales > Oligosphaeraceae > RGIG3456. Next base: position 1,554 of record JAFSTJ010000655.1, read on the forward strand.
AGTTTCTTAATGCTGAGGCCATTGTCGGGGTCGGATGAATAGTTGCGGAACATGTCCACCCCAGTTTCCATGCCCTTGAATAGCAGTGCCAGCTCGTCTCTGTCCGTTGCGAAACGCAATGCGGTTTCCATATCGACGATGCCTTCATTGCATAGCGTGAATATGGACTGGCAGAAGGAGCACATTCCGTCCTGCTTGCTGGCCTTGATTACGTCATAGAGGCTGCCGATGTTTCTGTTGGCAATCATTCTCTGGACGAGTGGCGTGTTCACCAGTATCTCGAACGCGGGGGCGCGTCCATTGCCATTGGCCTTGGGGAGCAGCCTTTGCGCGATTACTGCCTTCAATGTGTAGGAAAGGTCCAGCGCAACCTGCTGGCGCTGCTCCTCCTGGAAGAAGCCTAATATGCGCTCTATGGTCTGGGACGTGTCCTGCGTATGCATAGTGGCAGCTACCAGATGCCCTGTCATAGATGCGGAGATGGCCGTGGATATGGTCTCGGCATCGCGTATCTCGCCAATGAATATGACATCTGGATTCTGGCGCACCACGTGTTTCAGCGCCGTGGCAAAGTCCTTTGTGTCGCTCTGGACTTCGCGCTGGGAAATGACGCTCAATTTGTCCTCATGTACGAATTCAATGGGGTCTTCAATTGTGACGATGTGCTTGTGCATGTTGCTGTTGATATAGTCCAGCATGCAGGCAAGCGTGGTGGATTTTCCTGAACTGGTGGCACCTGTTACCAGGATTAGGCCGCGTGGATTGGCGGCGAATTGCAGGATGCTGTCTGGTATTCCAAGCAGGCTGGGCTGCAATTCGCCAGAGGACACCCGTCGCACGTCCATAGCCATGAAGCCACGGCGGTATGACAGGTTTGCACGGATGCGGTTTCCGATGCCGATATCCGCCCCAAGGTCCAGATCCTTTTCCCTGACAAGTGCCTCAAGGGTGCCTTGGGGGAATTGGCTGTTGATGAAGTCCAGCAGGTCTTCCTTTGCAAGGATGGGCGCATCAGGCACTAGTTTGACTGTGCCTGACACGCGCATGGCGGGCTGCTTGCCTTCAGAGAAGAACAAGTCAGAGGCTCCCAGCCCCTCCATTCCCTTGCAAAGTTCCAGTATGGTCATGATAGAAGGCGCGATGATTATTGCCTTAGCGTTCGGAGTCTATGAATATCTGCACCACTTTTGCTGGTGCCGCGCCATTTGTCCATTCCCAGCTTCTGGCATAGACCAGTTCAACTACTGTGAATCCCTCGCGGCGTCCTCTGATTTTGATTTCAGCCCTTCCTGGTCCACCTACAAAGCCCAGGAAGCCTCTTCCCTGGTGTTCGATGTCAACGTCCACTATGTAGGGGTCGTGCCTTGCAAACCAGGTATAGCCTGTCGTTGTATTTTCTTCAAGGTAGAAGATGACCTTGTCGCCAGGGCGCAAGTTGTAGCGCATCAG
>JAFSTJ010000656.1 GCA_017450525.1 Victivallales bacterium
GCCATAGCGTCGCCAGAGCCAAAGAGTTCGTAGAGTCCGCGCTGGTCGTTGTTTTCAATGGCGTCAAGCACCTTGCCCATAAATGCCTGCACCTCTGATGGACTATTCACGACCTCGACTTTCGCTTCTTTCAGCGAAGCAAGAGGATCCGTGACAAACGAATGCCACAACCCTGCGGCTATCAACGCCAGCGCGACTAGCACTATCCATTTGATGCTCTGTTTATTCATACTATCTGCTCTCCCTTGTCAGACATTATTAATTGGCAGCGTAAATACTTTCCTGGCTCTTGGTGAGCAGCCAATACTTGGCATCTGTGCGTACCCAGCCAATGTTGTTGTTGACCTCACTGGAAGATGTGCCCAGCTTTTCGGGGCGTTCACTGCTGATATGGCCGTCGGCCCAGCAGATGTTGGTCATGCCGCAATGGCGGAACTGGGAGTTCGGGGACATAGTGCTGACGGTGTACCAATTGACACACTTGTCATATGGGTAGAGGCGGATGACATAGCCGTAGGAAGCATCCCAGGCATAGTCGAAGGTGTCGCCGACTCAAGCCACGCCAGCGAGTGTATAGTCCCGCTCATTGGGATGGTTTTAGTGATGTGGAATCTTGAAATGGGAAGGTAATTCATCATGCAAAATTTACAGACTTGTATACAGCTTGGCTTCAACCCCAAGGAAATGGACTAGAAGGCAGAAGACTACTATATAGTCAAGGACAGTATCGATAAAAAACAGGATTCGCCATATACTCGTTACTGGAATGTTCGAGGGAGATCAGTAGGGAAAGGGAGTCGGGTATTTGTCTATTATGCTGCTAAAAAGAAGTTCATTGCCTCCGGATATGTCACGAGCGATGAGGTCATAACCCAGGAGGATGGTAAGAATCATGTAGAAGTTATGTTTGATTGGATTGTTGATTATGAAAAAGAAAATGAGGGGTTGGCCTATGAGACATTAAAGAATAAATATGGTTTGTCTATCAAACTCTTTGAAAAAGCAGGCCAAATACAGGGGGGTGTGGATTCTTGAATGATGAAAGTTCGCTTGTAAAATTGGAGAAAGCGTGGAAAGAGGCATGCCCTGGTTATCCAGGACCAAAACAATCATCTTCCCCTTCCACCACAATTGCAAAAGGAGTCAGTACCATGACGCATGATGAAATAGTTAAATAAAGCGGGCCGCCTGCGGTTATCGAAGCAAGTCCCGTTTCAGAATAGCAATTCTGTTCCACTGCGGAAAATTAGACTTGATGCCTAAACTCACAACCTAACCCCCAAAATCTGTCGATGCGCCAAACTTTTCTTGCCATATTGTTTTGTTTGGTTAGTTTAAGGTTAAGGACGAGAGATTGCCCCCCCCCTCCCCTGCCTGGCCGCTAGCCTTGTAGGATTTTACTGCTTACTTGCGGGGGCAAGCCAGAGCGCAACTTGATTTTTTCCTGGTGGGCCATGAGGATGGACATGGCGTTGTCGCAGATTTTCCGTACGAGGTTCTGCGGTTCCTCGACAACGACCTCTCCTGGCCAGGTCATGGCAAAGTTGACGATGCGGAATTCCTCGGCTTCGGGGACGACGAGGATCACGGAACCATCTGGGTTGCGTGTGTAAGTTGAGTTCGCAAATGCCTCGAGGCCGTAGAAGACGCTTTTCCCCGTGAGTCGAATGAGAACATTGTTGACGGTGGGAAGGTTGAAGAGCTTCCCGCTGGCGGCCTCTTTTAGGATTTCAGGATTGGGTGTAAAGTGCGCGGGAAGGACTTCAATTCCCTGGATTCTCTGAAGCGCCAGGGATATGATGCCGTTTTCGGCGCAGGGTTGCGGTTCGCTGTTGAGACGTTGCACCTTTACGTACCAACGTCCGTTGTAGAATGCGAGCGTATGTGGCTGGACGTGGAGTTCGACCAGAAGGCCGTCCTGGGCGCGAAGATATTTGACCATGAGTTCCTGCCGATGGTACCAGGCGTCATAGACAGCCTGGAAGACGTCCACGGGTACGGTTCCTTCCGTGTTGAGGGAAGCCAGGAAGGCGTAGGCAGGATGTTCCTCGGCGTTCGCTGGTTCAATGAAGGATTTGCTTTCCGCAGACATTCCCAACGTGCTGGCACTCCCCATCGGCATCATGGATTGCGCGACTCTTGCGCCAAGAGAGGCCGCGTAAAGGTCGGATTTCTTCAAGGGAAGATCCACCTGCCAGGTCGAATCCAGGAGGAAGTATCCTCGCCTGCGATAATCGTAGGCGATCGGCGCCTTGTACTCATGAATGAGGAACTTGACGTCGCGCTGCAAAGTTTTTTGGGAAATGTCAAAGGTATCTTCCAGACCAAGTTCCTGCATTTCTTTCAGAAGACGCGGATGGTTGGGATACTTGTTCTCCTTCAGCATCGCCACCAGACGAAGCAGCCGTGGAATCGACATCTTGATTTTAGGCATGGAATGACTCCTCGATAATGGATTGTAAAGCTGCAGAAACAACCAGATTTTCCTTGTCAGGTCATTGCGGTGACAGGGAAATCGCCCTGGATGAAAACCACAAAAGATTAATGTAATTCGTAAAAATAGTTTTTCCTCATAGGATTCCCGTATTTCTTGAAAAAGCATCGAAAATCGTGCTCCCTTCTCAAAGGATAACGTGGTGCGTTGCAGATCTTCGCCCTCGCAGGTGGGGTTTGGGCGTTTGGGCGGTAGTTTTGCAATTCCATTAGAAAACACCAATTTGGGGTCATGACATTGGATAAAATGGCGGATTGATATTACATTAAGCGCAGGAAAACGTTTGGTCGACGTTGTTACACCATCAAGAAGACAAGAAACGCGCCCCTCAAGGAAGATTCTTTACAGACTCATGCTTGCCAAAGGCTTGATTGCCATAAACTGATCTGGAAGAAACTTCATCACAGAGAACTCGCACCATTGAAGAACTTCGTTCGGAACTCACTGGTTTCGAAGCAGGAGAGGGGCTTTCGCGTTTTACTGACGGACACGGTCTGCAAAGCAATGTGTTCCGTTTCGACTGGGATGAACCAGTCCTCCGCATAAGCTTGGAACTTCCTTGGGCATGCGTGCTTTCAGATGAGGAACAACAGGTAGGGAATGACGCTGAAATCTCCGCGTCCATACGCATGGCAATCTTGCTTTTGGTCGCTGGCGAAAAAGGCACACTTTTGCAGGAAGGCGAAGCCAGGCTGACTGTCACGAATGACGACGATACTCTATGGTGGGCCGTCTATGACGCGGAAGGGAATCTTCCGGGTGCCTTTTCCATGAACAGTCCATACTGACCATTGTGGCTGCCGACAGTCGTTTTGGGCATGATATCCTCAAGTCCAAGTGCCTCTGCGGTTTTCTGTGTGGCCAGATTCAACTCGGCAACCTGCTGCTCAGGCTTGTTGTCCATGGAAAGTTTCAGGGTTTCCATCCCTAGACGACCGGCGGCTTCTGGTTTGAAAACATATTCCGAATTGTCTTTGTACTTGACGAGATACACGGTATTGGCCACGCCATTTCCAAGTTTCTTCGAAGATACCATGTTGCTGACATCCAGTTTCGGGTTGACATCAGCGTCTTTCATTCCATGAATACGCGCCTCGACGATAGTTGAAAATGCAAGTCGTCCCTCCAAAAGCGCACGGGCCGAATCTGTCGAGAGGAACTTTTCGGGAGACATGTCCTCATGGATACGGTTTATGCTAATAAGCAGATGCTGGACCAGTGCAATCATTCCCTGCGGTTTTCTGAAAGAGGTCAGAAGAGAATCCCAATCGTTTGAATCCATATCACCGCCCAAGTTTCTATTTTTGAGCCGCTCCACTTCTTCCACGATCTTCTCCCCATCAAACTTGCTGTAGTTGATGACAGCATCCTGGAGCTTTTTCATATTCTCTGCCGTGGGGTCGTTCACGCAATTTCGAGCAAGTTCAAGCAACCGATAGCGATAATTGGCCGCCTTCGCAAGCGTGGGTGCCGCAGCGGAAAGATCTCTGAGGTTCTCTTGATAGACGATGGGCCAATCATTGGAAAGGGTAAAGGCTTTTTCCACAAAACATTCCATAGATTGCATGCCAATTTCCTTGCGTGTGTCCGCAAGTCTCTGCGTTGCATAGTCAACATACAACTTGGCGAAGGAGAAGAACGTCTTGTCAGGCATCCATCGACCTCCATCTGGCGTTGCAAAACCTTCTTTTGCAACGCGTTCCAAGGCATTTCTAGCCAGTGCCGTCTCACGTTGCAAAGCAGTAAACTCTTCACTGGAAATCGATGCATTTGGGCGTGATGCGAAGGAGTCGAGGCGGTCCGCAAGCGGTTGGAGTTCCGCCTTAATCTTTTCAAGCGCGGCATCGGTTCCGTGCATCTGGAGTGCCTGGCGGGGGAGAAGTTCCTCCACTTTCGCATTCAGTCGCGCGACAGCCTTGGAGTCTTTCCTGTTTTGCTCGACGGTGTCCGCAAGTTGAAGGGCAAGCATCATGATTTCCGTTTGACGACGGTCTGCTTGCAACGCCATCTCGCTGAGCGTCTCGAATGCCTCGCCTGAGACCTTTGGGGAGTTCACAATGTCGTGAAGTTTTTCAGAGAGATTCGCCTGTGCGTCAATCGCCTTTTTGAGCGCATTGCCTGCTGTCGAGTTCCCCCAGTCGATTTTATTGTCTTCCCCGACAACGAGCGCATCGGCAATTTCCCTTCCCGTGAAGTTCGAAAGTGCCTTAAAAGTCTCCGCTGCATAATCTGCCGCTTTTGTTAGCGCTGCACGCTGATTACTGGACAGTTTCGTCGACGATACAGCGACATGCAATTTCTTTGAATTGACGGAATAAGTTGCGCTCTGTGCGACTTTGAACAGCATTTCATCCAGTTTTTGGGTAAGCGAACGTGCTGTCACCAGAGGCTGTTGTACGGGCTGTTCTTGCGGTTGTTGAACAGGAACTTGCCCCTGGGGATTGTCAATATTCGAGGGCAGAATGGGACCAAGGCTATTAATGGCTCCTAAGGACTTGTTTCCAATTGGTTGTGTCACGCTGGCTCACCGATTTTGTTGATAATGTATTTCATGCAGTCTTCACTATGAATACACGCAGACTGGCATTTGGTTACGATTTTTTACTGAAAACTTTTCTAACCCCTTGGGATTCCTCATTTCAAAGTAGTTTGGACATGTGGATTGTCATGCTACAAGGGCAATGAAGAAATTGACTCCGTTTAAAACATACAATATCCCTTGGTTGTGAATTTTCAAACCTACCGTTCAAACTTGACGCTACGC
>JAFSTJ010000657.1 GCA_017450525.1 Victivallales bacterium
GGCATCTGGCCATGGCATATTCCGCCAGCCACATAAAAAAGCCCTCTGGATGCAACACTGTACCTGTTTTGACGCCATGCCAGAGGTGTTCTGTGTCCACACAGGGCTTGTGCTGGTCAATATCATTGGCTGACCCATTACTTCAAAAGACCCGCGCTATAAGATGGCGGCTAGGCCAGAAGGCACGTTGGGCTTTCAAATGTTTATCTTGATTATTACAAAGCGTACTTGAAAAGGCTGGAAAGATAACTGAAAAGCTTCCACTGCTCTCCTTTATGCCCTTTGCAAGGCAATGAGAACGCTTAATAAAAAATCATTCTTTTAAAATAAAAATTTAAAACGTGCGTTATATTACGTGCTGGAATTTTTCAAGGGAGAAAATCAACGTAAAAACGCACTATGGCAAAAGAAGAAAAAACAGCAGTAAAGGAGCGTCTTCTGGCGACAGGTGTCAAGCTTTTTGCCGAAAAGGGTTATGCAGCCTCCACGTTCAGAGACATTTGCGAGGCAGCTGGCAGCAACATCGCCGCCATCAACTACTATTTCGGGGACAAGGAAGGCTTCTACCTGGCGGTCAGGGACTATGCCAACAACATGTTCAGGAGCAGGCTGGATGAATTGTGGGCAAAGGCGGAGCAGGATCCATGGGAGGCTCTTCGCCTCGATATTGATTTTCTGCTTGAAAGCGCATACGATGATACCATGTTCCAGATCAACTGGATGCACTTGCGGGAATTGATTGACATTGATGTTATTCCAAAGCCCGTAATGACGGAGGAACGGCAGAAACGCGCCAATGACTACACGGAGAAAATGGCGACATTCCTTGGGAAACTGCTGGGACCGGGCGCGGACACGCCAGAAAATATAAGCCTTCTCAAGTACACATATCACAGTTTCTGCCTATTCCTGCCCATCCACAGGCAGATACAGGAGAAATGCCTTCATGGCAAAGGACGTTTCGATGTGCGCTCTGCGATGGACAAAAAACAACTGGCGGAATGCATCTTCAATGTTGTCAGGCATACCGTGGATGACATGAGAGCGCAATCCAGTAAAAATGATAGTGGCAAGTAAACTAATAATAAGGAGAAAAATGAAGAAAATCGTACTTGTTCTTGTGGCAATCACAGTTGCCGCATTCTGTGAAGAGAAGGCAAATGACAAGAAGGTCATGAAACTGACTTTGGAAGAGGCAAAGAAAATCGCCCTGGCGGAAAACCCATCGCTAGCCATAACCAAAGCCAAGATACGCGCAGCAGCCGAGGCCGTTAAGCGCGAAAAGGCAAACTACTGGCCAAGTCTTGACCTCTCCGCAGGCATCACCCGTGTAAGGGACTACCCAACAACACGTCCAAACAGGGACTTTGACAATACCACCAGATATTCTGCTGGCGCATCGGCAACCTGGACCATATTTGACAGTTTCCAGAGGGAATACAATGTGCTGACTGCAAACTACAACCTGGTCAGCGCAATGCATTCAGACAAGGACGCCCAAAGATTGCTCATTGAATCCGTCAGCATGGCGTTCTTCTCCGCGCTTCTTGCACAGGACAACATGGACATCTCAAAGGAAGACGCCGACTTCAACAGAATTCTTCTGGACGATGCACAGAAAAGGCACGATGGCGGCATTGCCAAGGCCAGCGAAGTCAAAAACTTCCAGTTGAAAGTCCAGAATGCCGAAGCGGATTATGTCACATCGGAAAAGAACTGGCATCTAGCCATAGTTGTACTTGGTGCGCTTCTTTCAATCAGGACGGACAACATCTGGGAAAGCCTCATACTCGTGCCGCCAACCACCATCAAGGATGAGCAATATGACTTCGCGAAATTATATGATTATGCCACCCAGCACCGTCCCGATATGCTGAACTGCAATGCCAAAATCCAGAATTGCAGGGATGCTATCACCGCCGCCAAGGACAGATGGTACCCGAAACTGAGCGCATTCGCCGATTATGACTTCGAGCGCACACATGCCGCGCATTTCAACAAGCATTATGACCGCGCCGTTGACTTCGGCCTGAAAATGACATGGAATGTATTCGAGGGCGGGCGCACCAGCGCGGAAATCTCACAGGCTGAGGCAAATCTGGTACAGGCCATAAAGGAAAGGGACGACTTGCTCATCACCATCGATTCCGACATACGCCAGGACCTCCTTACAATCCAGTCCAGCAGAAAACTTCTGCAACTCCAGGAGCAAACCCTTGCCACAGCAAAGGAAATCAGAGACCTGGTGCATGAAGAATATCTGGGTGGCACAGCGACCATCACACGCCTTAACGAAGCGCAGTCAGACGTGACAAAGGCCGCTTCCGCGCGTTCAGCCGCCCGCATCCAGTTGCTTAACAGCATCGAAGGTCTGAGAGTCAGCACAGCAGAAAATCTGGCAGAATAACTCAAATACAAAACAACTCAACACGGTAAACAGATGAAAAAAAGCAAAGCAATTGTAACGGCTGTCGCAGCCGTGGCCATTTTGGTATTTGCAGGCTTCGGATACGCAAAAGTCCAGGCATACAACAAGGCAAGGCAGGCGGCAAGAGCAGGAAAACGAGACTTGTCTGTTACCGTACAAACTGCAAGGGTGACCTACGCAAGAATTGACAATGTCTCCACATTCAACGGTGACATACAGGCCATGCGCACAGTCATCCTTAAGCCAAAAATATCAGGCAGACTGCTGACATTGGCACTGGAGGATGGCACTCCTGTGGAAGAAGGCGTACTTGTCAAGAAAGGACAACTCATCGCACGCATTGACGACAGGGAACACAAGGCACAACTTGCAAACGCAAAAGCCGCCAAACTCGCGGCGGAAGCGACACTGGCAGTGGCAAAGTCCAATGTTATCAATGCAGACGCTGGCCTTTTGAATGCCAAAGCCTCCATGGAGCAAAAAAAAGCGGACAAGAAGAGCGCCACCGCATCCGCTGAATCGGCAAAGGTATCACTGGCTGACAAGCAAAGGGAACTTACAAGGCAGCAAGGCCTGCTGGCCAAAATGGCGACTACACAGCAAACATACGACCAGGCGCAGACTGCATTCGAACAGGCCGAGGCGGAAAACAGGAAGGCACAGGCGGCAATCGCCGCTGCTGACGCGCAAATCCGCGCGGCGGAGGCAAATCTCAAGCAGGCAGAGGCAAACCTGGAGCGCTACAAGGCAAATGTGCAGGAGGCAGAAGCCAGTCTGCAACAGGCCGCAGCCAACCTGGAACAGGCAGAAGTCAACTTCTCGGAAACAAGGTTGTATGCGCCTATGGACGGCGTCATCGGTATGAAGCACGTGGACCCAGGCACCATGGTTTCACCGTCCACGAACATCGTCACCATCCTTGACATGGCGCAAGTCAAGATCATCATCTCCATTCCCATGAACCGCCTGGCAAGCGTGGTGCCTGGCAAGACCAAGGCGACCATGCGCACCGAGGCCATGCCTGGCAAGACCATAGACTGCACAGTGGCAAAAATCTATCCCGCAGTCAACACCACCACCAGAACCGCACAAGTTGAAATCCGCATTGACAATATCGTGGGCGAACACAATGATTACCTGCTGAAGGACGGAATGTACGCCACCGTAGATGTCATGATTGAATCCAAGCCACGAGTTCTGGCAATACCCTCAGCTCTTCCTATCCGCAATCTTTCACGGAATATCGTATATCGTGTAAAAGGAAACAAGGTGGAGGCTGTCAATGTGAAGTTGGGAATTCGCTTCGCGGAGAACGTGGAAGTCCTCTCTGGTCTGAAAGAAGGCGATGAAATCGTCATAGTAGGACAGCACCGCCTTACAGACGGCTGCGATATCAAGAAACTGCAAGGCAACAACCTATCCATGTAGAAAAGTGGACAGTGGGTAGTTCAGTGCCTGCGGCGAAAGCCGCA
>JAFSTJ010000658.1 GCA_017450525.1 Victivallales bacterium
GCGCAGTTGATGATGTTCGACCGCTTTGGATGCAGTCTGCAAGAAGGGGAGTCAATTTTTTTCCCAGTGCAGGGGAGTGATGCCAAGGTTGAGTTTTCACGGGACGTAAGAAGAACTTTGATTTCCAAAGCCTCATCGAATGGCTATCAGGAGGCTGTTTCAATCTACGGTTCCATTTCAGAACTGGACCAGGACAAGAAAACCTTTTTGCTGAATACGATTGCGGGACAAAGGCTCCAAATCAAGAAGTATGAAGACGACCAGGTGGACGATTTGCTAACAGCGATGTCTGATTATTCCCAAGGGCAAAAAGTCCTTGTTCATGGCACTGGGAAGTATTCTTCGGCAGGGCAGTTGGAATCAATAGAGGCAGTTGAGAGCATTGTTTTGCTGGACATCATTGACGTTGGATACCAGTTGGCCAAGATTGCCGCCTTGCAGCCCGGATGGCTTGACGGGCGTGGGCAAAGGTTTGACAAAGACCAACTGCGGAAATTGGGTGTTTTATTCCGCGAGAACTATTCTTTTGAAAAAGCCCCTTGGGTTTATCCGGCGCAGGATGGGCTTCTTCTGGCGGAATGGTCGAAGGACGACTGGCGTATTTCCATGGAAATTGAACTTGCAAATATGCAAGGTGATTTTCTTGCCTTGAATATTTCAGACAATCGGGAGTTTTCAAGGGAATTCGACCTTACATCTCCCGAACAATGGAAAACCTTGTGCAGCGTCCTGGATCATCCAGAAATGGGAGTTCGGGCATGAACCAAGACACTTTGCTTTATCGTCAGATTCCTGAACGATATGTCAGCCCGGATGGCCATGTTTCCTCGCTGGCCTTCAGGCCAATGCCCAAAGATGAATCAATGCTCTCCGTTTACGATGGAGACAAAATCCAGCCCGAAGAAGCATTTGTTCATTTTACCCATACGCTCGGATGTTCTTCTGTGGGGATTTTAGCCGTAAACGGTGCGGAATGCGAGAACAAATCACTGGCGGTTCGTGAAGACTATGGAACACATCCCTATCATGCGCTGATTGACTTTTCAGGGAAGAAAAACAAAGAGTGCCGAACAATATCGGAATATCTTCGGGAAATGGCCATGAAACGTGGATGGCTTTACGAAAAGCATTAACACTAGAGACATGACGCCACCCCTCCTACCCCTCCAGGGCAAAAAAACGCCGCTGTCCCCAGCGGCGCCATCTGAAAGGAGATATTTTTATGAGCAAGACAACCAAGCCTGTTTCCCAACCGGAAAACGAAGTCCGCCAATCGAATTGAAGGAGGCTGGCAGTGTGTCAAAATGCCGACTTCTGTCCCGAAGCCCCCCGTTCGTCCCAGCGGGGACGGCGGGAAACCTAAAGGTTGAAGTCGTATTTTACCTGGCTGTTCATCAGGTCCGTCGCCTCCGCCACGTCTTTTTCATTGTTCTTCACGTCGTTGTCTGCAATGGCGGTAATTTCAGCCTCCCTTGCCTTGAGTTCCGCAGCCGCTCCGACGTATCCGCTGTCGTCTTCCCTGGCCTCGGCCTCCTGCCATAATTTCATGGCGTCGCGATAGAGCGACTCAAGGAGTCCGCAGGCAATGCTCATTCTCATTGCCTGTTTGTCGTATCCCCTTCTTGTGTAGAGCATCTGGAGCAGGGATACGACCAGCATGACTCCCGCCAGCATTTTCGCGTGTCCCTGCCAGATCCAGAAGGTGCAGAACGTGCCAGAGAAGGCAAAGGCCAGGAAGGCGGTCGCAAGGATGTTCAGGCGTTCGATTCGCCTGGAATACAGTCTGCCGTAAATGGCGGTGTACTTGATGTCGCAGATGATGCGGAACAGTCTGTCACGCGGTGTCATGGTTGCCTCCTTTTTTTTCTACTATATCTTTTTCTGCCTGGTTTGTCAAGCGTGGCTTCTGCGAGCCTCCTTTATCTTGTTTTCTCTCTCTGCCAATGCGGCCATTATCTTCTTCCTGTACCACCAGAAGGATTTCTCGATCGGGAGGTGTTTCATCTCTTTGCCGACAAGAGCCGCAGCCAGTCTCCAGTCCGGCCATTTCTCCTCGGGGAAAAGCAACATCAGGATTTCGCGGACTGTATCCCAGCATTCGCAAACGCTGACGGCCTGCCCCCAGTCCACCGAATCAAACTTCCCATCCTGGACGATTCCAGACGAGAGGCACAAGACAAGGCTGAAGAGGCAACTTTCGCTTTGGAGTTTCGCCTGTCGTTTGATTTCTTTCATAACATTCATAGCAACACCCAAGGAATTAACAATGACCATCAAGACACAAAAACTGGCAATCAGGCTGGCCCCCATTCTGGACTACGGGCATGACTACATGCTCTCCCATGACGGAAACCTGCCAGAAGATTTCGAAAAACGGATGAAAGACGCCATGCCAAAGACCAGCAATGAATTGAAGCCAGTCTTCATCGAACTTGCCAAGCATCCTAAATATATATACGCTGCCGTCCGATATATGGAATCGGCTCCAGTTTTTGGCACAGGATGCTCTAATACTATCGCCTTGGAATTCAAGAGACACCTGGCCAGGATATACGGAGTTAAAAGCCTGAACTACGCCACAATCATGGAAGACAGAAAGGCTTTCTGGAGCCACTGGCCAAATGAAATGGAACGAGGACGATGAGGAATAAAAAAGAAAACCGCCGAGGGCTTCTGAGAGACCTGCCGGATGCTGGCCATCCGCCGCATCAGCTCCGCTGCCTCCCCCCGCAACCCCACACCTGGGCCTTAGATGCCAGCTGTGTGAATTGTGAAGATTTGATTCTTCACAGCTGCTCAAAAACCTCAACCCAGTTTGACAACCTGTTTATGGCGTATATAGTAATAAATTACTAGTTCAATCCTCTGAAAATGATTCAGAGGACACAAGTCCCTTGGTTTATCCTTGTTTTTTCATCATATATGATTCCAAAATCGAACATTTTGGAATGGAGTGCAAATATGTCTGAAAAGGCGAAAAATCCCACCAAAAAAGCAAAACGAGTTCAAAGCGATTCTGACATTTTGAAAGTTTTCCAGACTCTCAATATCCTCTGCGCCGTCAATGAGCCATACAATCGTGATGCACAAATGAGAAACCTTCAGAGATTCAGTTTGTTCACGGACAACAATCAGTACTATGCGTCTGGCGACACACGCGACAGATAGTGGAGGGACTTCTATGCCAAGCTGGAACGATATTCAGAATCAAATTATGACAGTGGAGTCCGCGCACGACCAGATAAGACGCGAGTATCTCAAGAAAATGGCCGCAAAGACAGGGAGAAACGTAATTGCCTACTACTCTGGCTGGCTCCAGCGCCAAGCCTCGGATATGTCATCCATTCAGGACGATGACAAGAATGGTTTTATGAATGCTATCTACAAGATGGACAAGTCCAAGGGCCTGGATCTGTTGTTACATACTCCTGGAGGAGACGTGGCTGCTACCGAATCCATCGGAAACTATCTGAGAGCGATTTTCGGGACCAATATCCATTGCTACGTTCCCCAACTTGCAATGTCAGGCGGGACGATGCTCGCCTGCTGCGGCGAATACATCGTTATGGGAAAGGAATCCAGTATAGGTCCGATCGACCCGCAGTTTAACGGCATTCCTGCTCAAGGCGTTGTCGAGGAGTTCGAAGAGGCAAAGTTCGCACTGAAGAACGACCCCGGCAGCTGGCCTCTCTGGCAGACCATCATCTCCAAATACCATCCCACCTTCATCGGCGAATGTAGGCGGGCCATCCAATGGTCCACCGACATAGCGACAAAATGGCTAGAAACTGGAATGTTCAGGAACTTGACACCTCGAAAACTCCAGAA
>JAFSTJ010000659.1 GCA_017450525.1 Victivallales bacterium
ATATTCCACCGGGAAAAAGCAAAATACCAAGCAACAACATCCAGATTCGGACATCTTCCCAGCCTTGAAGTGATGTTCTGTCCACTGTTCAGAGCTGTCGTTGTACCGGCGCGACAGGCATATTCCCATTCAGGCTCCGTAGGAAGCGAAAACTTGTAGTCAGGGGGCAATTCTTTCTCGAACCTCTTGTTCAGTTTCTCGCAGAAATCCATTGCTTCTTGCCATGAAACATTACCGACTGGATAGTCATCGCCTTTCTTGATATTAGACGGAATCTCACCCATGACCGCCTTCCACTGTCTTTGCGTAACTTCCGTCTCGCCTAGCCAGTAGTCCTTCGTCAGAGTCACCCAATGCTGCTTTTCATTATCACTCCTTCCGAGTTCATTCTCAGGACTTCCCATCAGGAACTTCCCCGCCTTCACCTTTATCATCTTTAAAGGAACGCCATTCAAATCAAGCAAGTCTGGAAACGAAGATTGTGCCTGATTATCGCCACCAATGTTGACGCCTACAAAAACAGGTTCCTCAGGCACATAATATTCCGCTTGCTTACTAGGCTTAGCCTTATCCTTGTCTACAAAAACAGGCGAAGCAACTTGATTTGTGGACTGCATTTTTGACAATGCATCTTTGACTTGTATATGAACAAGCGCAAGGCGAAAGCCAAGATCAGGGCCTATATCGGTAGAGGAGAGTTTTAAACGAGTTGCAGAACGGCAAGCTCTTGCAATAGTTGCCCAGCCCCCTCCCCGATGCATTGGCATCAATCCAACGTCTGGTCCTTTTGGATCCACTGCATCTCCATTGTAACTGCCATAAAGATCGTGGCACCATTCACTCACGTTACCATGCATATCGTAAAATCCCCAGGCATTTTTATTTTTTTGGGCTACTAAATGAGTATTTCCATTGGCCTTACCATACCATCCCACATTAGATAGCGCTAAATCATTGAGCAAGTCACTTATTTCTAAAGAATTATGCTTTGTCAAATTATTGCCGTTGTTAAGTGCTGTTGTCGTCCCCGCACGGCATGTGTACTCCCACTGAGCCTCAGACGGAAGCGAAAACACATATCCTTCGGGCAGCTTTCCACTGTATTTCTTGTTCAGTTTCTCACAAAAATCCTTCGCGTCATACCATGAGACATTCTCCACTGGATAGTCGTCACCCTTCTTGAAATAGGACGGATTGTTGCCCATGACCGCCTTCCACTGCCCTTGTGTGACCTCCGTTTCGCCAAGCCAGAAGTCCTTAGTAAGAGTCACCCAATGCTGGTTTTCATCTCCATTCCTTCCAATCTCATTCTCTGGGCTTCCCATCTGAAACCGTCCCGCCTTCACCTTTATCATCCGCAGTGGCATGACATTATTGCAGTCCATCAGTTTTATCTTCTGACCGATATAAAGATTATTGAAATCCACATTTGGATTCAGTGCTCTGACATCATCCACTTTGAGTCCATATCTTTTGCATATCAACCATAAAGAATCATTAGGAGAAATAGTATATACTCCAAAGTCTTGAGCCAAATCAAGTATCTCGGGGAAAGATAATTGCGCCAATTTTCTACCATTCACAGCTCTTTTTTTCAGCTTCTTTGCCTCGGCGTTGTTGGCATCCAGCTTGAGCACAGCTTCGGCGTCCATTATTGCCTTGTCCCAGTTTTTGGCCTCAAATGCCTTTTGGCCAGTGCCGATAAGTATTTCAATCTTCTCGCGCTTAGCACCATCCTCCGCATCCCATATCAGCTTCTTGGCCTCGGCGTTGTTGGCGTCCAGCTTGAGCACAGCTTCGGCGTCCTTTATTGCCTTCTCCCAGTCCTTGGCCTCAAATGCCTTTTGGCCAGAGCCGAGGAGGTTTTCAATCTTCGCTTGCCTTACGCCGACGGCGACATCAGTTTTCAGCTTTTTGGCTTTCACGTTGTCGGGTTCCATGGCCAGGACC
>JAFSTJ010000058.1 GCA_017450525.1 Victivallales bacterium
ACCTGCGCGAGGCACACAGCTTGTCCTACTTGTTCATTTCCCATGACTTGAGCGTGGTAAGGCTCATATCCAACCGCGTGGCTGTGATGTACCTGGGCCACATTGTGGAGACAGGAAGCACGAAGGAAGTGCTTGACACTCCTAGACATCCATACACCAAGGCACTCTTGAGCGCGGTGCCAAGTCCAGGGGGTTCGCTGTCCAGGCGCATTGTCCTCAAAGGAGAGCAGCCATCCCCGCTGAATCCACCTACAGGCTGTCCATTCCACCCGAGATGCCCAGAGGCGGAAGACATCTGCCGCAGGGAGTGCCCTGCCCTGCGCGGCGAAGGCAGGCAATGTGCCTGCTGGAAATACGACACTAAATGAAAGACACCCAAAACATAAAGCCACAGTGCTGGGAATATGAACTGGCCGATGGCTGGACTGTCTTTGCAGGAAAGACGGCGGAGGACAACGATGCTCTGTCGCTGATTTTCGCCAAGGGCACTGACCTGTGGTTCCACATACATGGTCAGCCTGGCAGCCATGTTCTGCTTCGTGGTCCTGAAGGCGAAGAGGCAGGCAAGGAACTTAGGGAACAGGCAGCCGCAATTGCCGCATGGCACAGCAAGGCCCGTGGCGGCGGCAAATGCACAGTTGACATGACATTCGCCCGCAATGTCAGCAAGCCACGTGGTGCCAAGCCTGGACTGGTCTGTATTTCAGGAGAACGTACAATCCATACCAAGCCTGCGTTGCCCGCCAACGCAAGAGAGGAGACTTGACAATGGACAAGAAACTCTTGAAGAAAATTCTGTTGCGCGGCATACCACCACTGGCTGTAGTTGCGTTGATGCTGTACTACACATTCTATGTAGGCAACAATGCGGGTAAACTGCTCAAGGAGAAGGATAAGCAGAAGCAGGAACAGGAGCAACTCCAACCCAAAGAAACTCCAGGTAATCCACCAGCTTCCCCTACAACCGAAACCAAGCAGCAGGACAAGGAAATCACCTCATCAGAACAGCAAGCAGCTGTTCCGCAAGAAGAACAGCCTCTTACTTTCCAGCAGGTGTTTACAGGCGAAATCTGGCGAGATAGGGAGCCAGCCCAATGGCAGAAGTTATTTCTTGCCTTTGCCGACGAGGCGGCAAATGGCGTACTCCCAATCAAGTCATGTGGGGAATATCATTCTGAACTTGCTTTTTCAGCGGAAATGCGCAATGGCGAATTGCATGTGTCATCCCAATGCGCTGACCGCTATGCGAAATATGTAAAACTGCTTTGCAACGTGGAAACATCAAGCGCTGTGAAGCTGTTTCTGCAACAACGAAGCGCATTGGACGCATTGTTGCAGGAAATGGGTTTCACTGGACTTGACAGCCTGACATTGACAAGGCAGGCTCTGGCGGTGTTTGCGGACATGCCAGTGCCCGAGGAAGACCCCGCCCTGATAAAAGGGGATGGCGGCATCTACATCTGGAAGGATACTGAACTTGAAAGGCTTTCCCCCATACGCAAGATGTGCCTTCGCATGGGAGTGAAAAATGCCAGGCTAATCAAGGACAAGGCAACTGAGATTCTATCACAAATTACAGAAGCGACGGAGATTAAAAAATGAATCCTGAACAAGCATACGGCAATGCCATTCTCATATCTGGTCCCAGCGGCGTTGGGAAATCAACCATCTGCAGGGAACTTCACAGGATAATGCCACAGTTGCGCTTCTCCGTCTCCTGCACCACACGCAGGCGCCGCCCAGAGGAAATCGACCACAAGGACTATCATTTCATATCCGAGGCGGAATACAACCAGCATCTGGAAAACGGCGATTTCCTTGAGCATGCAGAAGTGCACGCATTCCTGTACGGCACTCTTAAAAGCGAACTGGACTGCCTCAGAAAAGGACATGATATACTAATGGACATCGACGTGCAGGGTGTCACACAGGTGCGCCAGCGCCTCAAGGACGAGGAATTCCTAGGACGCAGATACATCACCGCGTTCATCATGCCGCCAAGCATGGCAGTTCTGGAAAAGAGGCTGCGCGGGCGCGGCACGGAAACGCAGGAAGCAATTGCGCGCCGTCTCCGCAATGCTGCTGGCGAGATGAAGAAATGGCGCGAATACGACTATGTGGTAATCAACTACGAGGCGGCCACGGCAGCGGAAGAACTGGCATCCATAATCCGCTCAGCACATCTGCGCACCAGCGTACTAACCAGGGAGAGTTGGAATGAAGAACCCTGAAAAAATCACAATAGTCCTGGGCGTAACTGGCTCCATCGCGGCATTCAAGGCCTGCGAAATCACCAGCACTCTTGCCAAGGAAGGATTTGATGTCAATGTGATTATGACAGCGTCCGCCTGCAAGTTGATATGCCCGCAAAGTTTCCTCACCCTCTCCAGAAATCCTGTCATGACTGACCTGTGGGAGGAAAAGGAATGGCAGCCTGGCCACATCGAACTTGCAATGCGTGCCAAACTACTGGTAATCGCACCAGCAACCGCCAACATCATAGCAAAAATGGCACACGGCATTGCGGATGATGCACTTAGCACATACTACATTTCACACACGGGTCCAACAATCGTGGCTCCTGCCATGAACCCCCGCATGTGGGCGCATCCCGCAACCCAGGCAAATGTGGCACTGCTCAAGGAAAGAGGCGTCATCTTCGCTGGACCTGACAGCGGCCATGTGGCTTGCGGCGAAGAGGGACCTGGTCGCCTTTGCACCATTGATGCAATAATAAAGCAAATCAAGACTAGCATTAACATACAAAAAGGAAACAAGAAATGAAAACATCGATTGAATGGCTGAACGATTACATCCAGATTCCCTGGAACGCCAAGGAACTTGCCACACGCCTTACGGCGGCTGGTCTGGAAGTAGAAGGCATTGAAAGCACTGGCAGCATACCAGACGGCGTTGTCACCGCAAAGATACTCAGCAGGGACCCGCATCCAGATTCAGACCACCTGAGCGTGTGCAAGGTCACAGTCGGTGAAGGCGAGCCTTTGCAGATTGTCTGTGGTGCGCCCAACTGCGATGCAGGCAAGATAGTGCCATTGGCCACAATCGGTACGGACTTCGGCGAATTCAAAATCAAGAAGTCCAAGTTGCGTGGCGTTGAATCCTTTGGAATGATGTGCTCCGCAAAGGAACTGGGTCTCAGCCAGGATCACAGCGGCCTTATGATACTGCCAGATGACACGCCACTCAACGTGCCTCTGACCAAGATAGTCAAGACAGACACGGTAATCGACTGGGAAGTGACTCCAAACCGCCCAGACTGGCTGTCCCACTACGGCATAGCCCGCGAAATCAGCGCAGTATCAGGCGCCGAACTGAAGTTGCCTGAAATGCCCATTGACGTGGACAGCAGCAAGAAGGTCAGCGATTTCATCGACATCAGCGTGCTGGATACGGACTTGTGCCCACGCTACATGGGACGCGTCTTCACAGGCGTCAAAATCGGCCCATCGCCAGACTGGATGGTCAGGCGTCTTGAGGCAGTTGGCCTGCGCTCCATCAACAACGTGGTGGACATCACCAACTACGTCATGCTGGAGTTCGGCAATCCTTTGCACGCATTCGACCTGCGCACTCTGGAAGGCAGCAAAATCATTGTACGCCGCGCAGCCGAAGGCGAGAAAATCACCACACTGGATGAAACAAAACTGACGCTCACCACCAACAACCTCCTCATAGCAGACCAGAACAAGGGCGTTGCGCTGGCTGGCATCATGGGCGGCGAAAACAGCATGATTACGGATGACACCACCACGGTGCTTCTGGAGGCCGCCGCGTTCGACCGCTCCAACATCCGCATCAGTTCCCGCACATTGGGCATTGCCACAGATGCCTCCTACCGCTACGAACGTGGTGTCAGCCCTTATGTGACCGAACTTGCCAGCCAGAGGGCAGCAAGCCTGCTGTGCCAACTCTGCGGTGCAAAGCAGGTGGAAGGAGTCATCGACTGCTACGGCAAGAAGTGGCAGACAGCCGACATACGCATGTCATACAAGCGCTGCAATTCCCGCCTGGGACTGCAACTCACACCAGAGCAGATCGTGGATTGCCTGAAGCGCCGTGGTCTTGAAATCTTGTCACAAAACAGCGAGGACGTCATGGTTCGCACTCCCGCATGGCGTTTCGACCTGGCGGCGGAACACGACCTGGTTGAGGAAGTGGCGCAAATGTGCGGATTGGACAACATCCCCGAGGCGCCAGTTTTTGCAAAGGTGGGCGGCCCACTAAAGGATGACACATATCTGCCGCAGGAAATGGCACGGGCTGACTTCCAGGCAATAGGACTGGACGAGATATACAACTACAGCATGTGGTCCCTCAAGCAATGCCTGGCTGGCACTGAATACAAGGAGGAGGAAATCCTCCGCGTATCCAATCCTATCAGCCTTGACACCGCATACCTGCGTCCCACATTGCTTCCTGGCCTGCTGGCCGTTGTGAACCACAACGTGGCCCACAACCAGCATGACCTGGGCCTGTTCGAACTGGGGCGCGTCTTCCTCAACGGCAAGAACGGCTATGAGGAACGCCTGCAGGCAGCCATCGCACTTACTGGCCATCCCTACCCTGAACGTTTCGGCTCGGATCTGGCAAAGTGCTATGACTTCTACGACATGAAAGGCGTGGTTGAGGATTGGCTGGAGCGCCGCGGCTTCGGTACTGTACCTTGGACCACATTCGAATCCCCTGCATACAAGCACGGCGCGGCCGCAGCCTGGATCATCAAGGGCACACCTATCGTCTCCTTTGGCGAAGCGGCACCTGAACTGACCAAGGGCTTCCGCATGCGCAATCCTCTCTTCATCGCGCAGTTTGAGGTAGCGCGCCTCATGGCGATGAGCAAGTCCACCCTCAAATACACGCCAATCCCGCAGTTCCCAGGCACATCCAGGGACGTGTCCTTCGTCGCTCCCAGCGATCTCACACACGCGAAAATCGTTGCAGTTATCGAGGGACTCAAGTTGCAGTATTTCGAGAAGGTGCAGATATTCGACATCTTCGAGGACGAAAAGGTGCTGGGCGCAGGACGCCGTAGTCTGGCATATAACATCACATTCCGCAATCCAGAACGTACCATGACAGACGAAGAGGCAAATGCCCTTCAGGAAAAGGTGCGCGCGGCATTGGCGGCAATTCCAGGCGTGGAACTGAGATAATCAATCAGCAAAAAGGGAAATACCATGTTAGTCAAACAATTCGCAACTGGCAGCATAATCACCGTTGGGGACGCACCCTGCATCGTGGAAACAGTTGAAAAGCACACGCCATCCGCGCGTGGCGCAGCCACCATCTACAAGATTCGCTGCCGCAATCTTATTGACCAGAACAAAATCGACCTGAGCTGCAAAGGCGAAGACAGCTATCCCGAACCTGACTTCAGAAAGGCGGATGTGCAGTTCCTCTACAAGCAGGGAAGCGACTATGTCTTCATGGACCTGGAAAGCTATGACCAGTTCAATCTGGACGAGGCGATGATCGGCGACAACAAGTATTTCCTGGTAGAAGACATGGAGGGCATTACAGCCCTCATCCTGGAAGAGCGTGTGGTCGGCGTGGAACTGCCTGACGTAGTGGAGCAGAAACTGGTGGAATGCGACCCTGCCATCAAAGGCCAGAGCGCTACCAACCGCGGCAAATCCGCCAAAACCGAGACTGGCTTCGTAATCCAGGTGCCAGAATACATGGAAAACGGCGAAACCGTCAAAATCGATACGCGCACAGGCAAATTCCTGGGCCGCGTTGGCACAACTTTCTAAACTCTCAACAGCGGGGGTAGCCAGCGCGTCATCGCGCTGGAACACTACTTTCTAGCGGGGACGCGCTGGCTACTCACTTTCCAGCGCGGGACGCGCTGGCTACCCCGCTCTGCGTTGAGGCTTTATGTTCCCAGCGTTTTTTGGCTTTTGCCATGACCTTGGCTGATATTGGTGCTGGGGCGAGTTTGGCTTCCTGGCAGTATGCGTCTATGAACGCCAGGGAAAGAGCATCGCGGTAACTGTCCAGTCCAGACAACACCAGCAGGTTATACGCGAATTGGTCCAGATTGCGCCGCCTAAGGAAAAATGGCGGCATAAAATTCCAGTGGCTGGACTTGTCATTGTCCAAAAATACGATTTTGCCATTTTGGAGACATGTGTTTCTAGGCAGATAGTCGCCATGGAGAAACTTGTCCCCATGCAGTAGTGCCAGGCATTTTCCTGCGGAAATCACGGCATTTTCAGCCTCCTTGCCCCCCGCCAGCACAATGCTCTCCACAGTTGGCGAAGTCACTTCCTTTGTGACCAGCAGATTCAGATGCCGTAAATTGACGCTCAACTTGCGCACGGCCAGCACAGGCTCCGCGCACAGATGCCCACATTCCATCATTCGACGGCTCACATCCCAAATATGGAGCGCACGCTGCGGGCCCAATGCCCATTTCAACCAGGAGAATATCTCCTTTTTCTGTATCGCGCCGTCATTCTGCGCCCACATCAACTTTGAATAGACGATGCCCTTTTGTGTATCGTGTCGGACAATGCGACGGCAGGGCAAATCCAAAATAAGCTGGCTGGGCGAACCCAGCCAGTCATCTATGCTGGAGAACAACTCCTGCCATTCCTCCAGCACAATGCCACGCCATCCAGACCAGGACGCATATTTTACCGCTTTCTCTAGTTGAATGGGTGGCATATCGAAGCAACTAAACTAAAATTAGTCCTTGAAGAGCCTTGCCAGCAGGCCTGCGAAGCCCTGGCCATGGCGTGCCTCGTCCTTTGCCATTTCGTGGACTGTGTCATGCACTGCATCGTAGCCCAGTTCCTTGGCCAGTTTGGCGATTTCCATCTTGCCAGCGCAGGCGCCCGCTTCGGCATCAGCGCGGAGCTGCAGATTCTTCTTCGTGGAAGGTGTAACAACCTCGCCCAGCAGTTCAGCGAACTTGGCGGCGTGCTCTGCCTCTTCGAATGCGTAGCGCTTGAAAGCCTCAGCCACTTCAGGATAGCCTTCGCGCTCAGCCTGACGGCTCATCGCCAGATACATGCCAACCTCTGTGCACTCACCTGCAAAGTGTGCCTTCAGGCCTTCCAGAACACGGGCGTCCACATCCTTCGCGATGCCGATCACGTGCTCGGTAGCATAACTTCTGGTCTCTTCCTGCACCTTGAACTTGCTGCCTGGAACGCCGCACTGCGGGCACTTCTCAGGGGCTGCATCGCCTTCGTACACATAGCCACAAACTGGGCAGACAAACTTCTTCATAATTAACTCCATAAGTTGTAGTTTAAAACCCCAAGGCCCTGCAATCACAGGGCAATCTTAAAACACGAGCTGAATATAAGCCCATATCCCTTTTTTTCAATTGGCTCAGTTCCAAGGTAATGGAGCGATTCAATAGTAATCAATGGCATCTCAATGTTTCCGTCATCACATTCTGAACTCACATTAATGTCGCTATTCCATTCCTTCGATGAATTCAGTCAAGTTTTCAAGATGCTTTTCGTAGAGTGCGCCGTCGCCATCTTCTGGGAATGGGTATTCGTGCGGAAGCCTGTGCATCATAAGGCGCAATCTTTTCACCATATCCAGCAAAGTTGATTTGGGAATGGCAGCGCCATCGAGGCACCTGTAAAGTTTGCCAATCAATTCGGCGAAGACAGCCCCGATGCGAAGTTGAGCAGCCTGCCTCTGCAGTTCCATTCCTTGCCAGCCTTTTACAAAGGGTATTGCATTGGAAACCAGCCTAGTACCCTGCCGTGTGATTTCCGCCTGCTCCTCCCAGCGCAATGCTGCGTCTTCATAACTTAGGACTGGCCGTCCAAGGCTTCCTGGATTTGCATTCGGGTTGGGCTCTGAATTGAGTTTTCTGAAGAGCTTTTCCATCACAGTCTGCTGGTAGAGCAATACCAATGGGCCATCTCCATGCGAAGTGCAAAGCGTCTGGTATCTGAACATCAATTTGCCTGCGGTGTCGCCGTATATCAACTTGCAGCATTTCGCCAGAAAACCATCTGAATCCAGATGCCGCTGGTCAATGAAATCTCTTTTTGCCATTCGGTTCCTGTATTCAATGCCTCGCCTTTCCCTGTCGTCCAAGGCAAGGGTTTCCCCTTCGGGTCGATAGTTTGCATTCCAGGAACATTCGCTGTTGAACAACTGCTGAGGACGCTGGAAAAGCACTCCCGAAAAATTGAAGATCGCGCCATTTCCCCCCACGACAAGGCTATTGAGCGAAGGCAAGGACGAAAACACAGCGTTTTCGCCATACAAGGCTCCTCCTGAAACAAAGAAAACCATCAGTTTCTGTATGCAACCCGCTTCATTAATCAGTCGCGAAAGGCGTTGAAGTCGTCCCTCGCCGCCTTCACAGTTGGAAAACTGCTCTCTCATTACAAAATAGACGTTGCTGCCATATTTCATGCAACGTGAAATATTGACCCACAACTCCTCCACCTTGCTCCATTCATCTGGACTATTGTACCAGGCACCATAGCAGGGCGAAGCCAGAAGTATCTTGCAGTCTTTTGATGCATCGTAGTCTTTTTTCTTGACCGTGGCTCGCGCCTCGCAGAAAACATCATAGCCATCTGCAATGGCACCAGCACCGCCATCGGCTTTCTCAAGGGCGTCATTAGGCCACTTTTTGCGGCAGGCCTCGCAACGCTTGTTCCAGAAGAAGGGCTGTGTTTCAGCATAGAATTCGCTTTGGTCCTCGTGGTGGATATAGAGCGCGCCTGGTTCGATTTTCTGGATGAACTCCTTGATTTCCCTGAACTTTTCCCTGCGTAGTTCCTGGTTGCTGCGGCACGTGCCGTTGTATGCGGAGTTTTCATTGCGAATATCATTCCAGGAACAGGGATAGTCCTGCTGGTATTTGTGTCCCGCACCAGGCAGGAAATTATGGGCTTCACCAATGTACGCTTCTCCCCCCCAGCCGCCCTTGCCGATGCCATAGCCGCCAAAGATGAGTGTCACGCCACGTTCCCGTGCATAGCGGTTCAATGCGCGCATCTCACTTGCAAAGTTAGGATAGGGTTGTGTATTCCAGGTGAAACCATGCACGAATATTCCATTATATCGGCAGTTCAAGGCAAAATCTATCTCATGCTGCCAGCGTTTAATTTCCTCTTGTCGCCCATCGCCCCAGGCAAGAGCACTTCTGTTCCCCTCGCCGCAAAGCAGGGGCCGCGCACAAATACGCAGTTCCTGGTCTGGCCAGTCCAGAATCTTTGCGCAACGGAAGCTATTTGGACCTGTTTTCAACTGCTTTAAAGTCTGTAGCGCATAAAGAATGCCGATCTCAGTATTGCCTAAAATGCCAATTCCATCGTAATACACGTCAAGGTAATATGCCTGGTCTGCATTGCAGGGGGCCTTGACTGTGTCTGGCTGGCAGATTATCTGGAGTTTCTGTGGATCAGGGGCCTTGCCAAATAGCAATGTCAAAGTCTTGACCAGCACTTTGTTCTTGAAAGGATATACAGTTTTGCCACTTGCATTATTGCGCGGAAATAAGAAAGTCCCATGCTCGAATGTGATTCGCTTCGGCCTGGGGCACAGGAACGGCTCATTTGAAAATTGCATTTTAACTTCTCCTTGGAATGATCCTTGACGCAATACATCAAGAAATGGCTCCAATCGCCGTTGGGTTGAACACTTCAATGAAGGCGCATGGATTTCTTTTCAGTTCCATAGTATGCAATATCGCTTTGGAATTGCATACCTTTCAGCCAAAACTGCCATTATTCAGATGCAATTTTGGACTGAACAAGAAAAACTCTTTCACAATATGCATTGTCACTTGTGCTTTTCAAGGAAAGTCAAACTTCGTAATGCATATCTTTTGTATTTTCATTCCAATAGTCTCCTAAAGGAATTATCCTGTTTCCAATTTCCAGACTGGAGTTCCAAGTTGACAGCCAATTGAAAAGCCAAGACACGGTTTGGACTTGAATCACGCATTTTATTTTCAATCAATGTTCTTGAAAAAACAGCCTTTCCAACTTGTTTATAGGACTTTTCAAGATAAAGTACGCCTTATTCTATATAAACAACTAGCGGAGGCATTTTGTAGAATATGATACGGATTACAGTCCCTTTCAATGGCGCTGTGCTGAACCACCGACACGGCAAACAGACGGACACGTCACTCACCATCACAGTAACTGGCATCGCACCCAATTGCGCAACTGTGAAAGTCAATGGCATACTCGCTACCCGTGAAGGCGAATTCTTCCATGCGGACATTCCATTGACCAGATTCGACACCAAAATAACCGCAACAGCCTCTGGCGTGCAAGGCGAGGCCGAACACACAGTTCGCGTTGTGTGGGACAAGTTCTCCAAGCCACGCTACCGCTTCTCCATTGACGACAACTGTTTCTTCCTGCGGGACTTGTTCCACCAGAAGCACAAGAGCATATTCGACAGCCTCTACCTCTCCCAGCTGAAGGCACTCCATGACGAATTCGGCGTGAAATTCACCCTTAACCTATTCTACGAAACACCAGAGCGTGAATTCAACCTCTCCATGATGCCTGACACCTGGAAAAAACAATTCCAGGACAATGCGGATTGGCTTCGCATGACATGGCACGCACATTGCGAATTCCCCGACAGGCCATATCAATTCGCCTCATTTGACCAGGTGGAAAGGGACTATGACATGATACACGACCAGATATGCCGCTTTGCAGGAGAGGAAAGCTGGGTAGTCCCCACCATCGTGCACTGGGGTGAACTGCATCCATCCGTGTTCTGCAAATTGCACGCAAAGGGCGTAAACGCACTAAGCGGATATTTTGTCAGGGACCAGCAGCGCTATATCGTCAGTTACGGTCTGGACGAGGCACGCTGCGCATACATGGAGCAACATGACGCAATCATGGACTGGTCATCAGGCATCACTTTTACAAGGACGGACATCGTCATCAACTGCACTCCAATAGAAAAGGTAATCCCCATATTGGAGAAGCAGTTGGCGAATCCAGACACCGCAGAATATGTTGACTTCCTCACACACGAGCAGTATTTCTGGCCACAGTACTTCAATTTCGTGCCAGACCACAAGAAACGCATTGAAACTGGCCTGCGCTATCTGACGGAGCGTGGTTATGAGCCAATCTGGATGCAAGAGGGCTTCCTGGGCGTGCCCAAAGCCGATTGAACACCTTAAACGGAGGGAATTGCATGAAAATTAGCTTGAGCTTTCTCGGTGCCGCGCAGAATGTGACGGGCTCCAAATACCTGCTGGAGGCAAATGGCAAGAAACTGCTTATTGACTGCGGCATGTACCAGGAGCACCACCTGAAAGACCGCAACTGGGAGCAATGCCCCATTCCAGCCAACCAAATTGACGCCGTGCTGCTCACACATGCGCACCTTGACCACTGCGGGCTGTTGCCACGCCTAGTCAAGGAAGGCTTCAATGGCCCAGTCTATTCCACCGAGCCCACTCTTGAAATCGCCCGCATTGTGCTACTTGACTGCGCGAAGATCAACGAGGAAGACGCTCAATTCAAAATCAAGCGCCACGAGAAAGAAGGACGCGAGGGACCCCACCCTGTCATGCCACTCTACACATCAGAGGAGGCAGAGGCTGTTTTCCCACTTTTCGTTGCCTGCGAATACAACAAGCCCACGCCCATCGGCTCTGGCATTGAGATTGAATACTTCGAGGTGGGGCACATACTCGGTGCCTCCAGCATAAGAGTGCATATCAAGGACGGAAACGAGGAAAGGCAGATAATCTTCTCAGGCGATGTGGGAAGATGGGATATGCCCATCCTCCGCGACCCAGCACTCATCGGAGAGGCGGACTACATCGTATGCGAATCCACATACGGGGACAGGCTGCACGGAGAACAGAAGGACATACCCGAAAAACTGGCCGAAATCATCAACTCCACTACGGAACGAGGCGGCAACATCATCATCCCCAGCTTCGCCATCGAAAGGACGCAGGACATACTCTACTACCTGGCGCAACTGCTGAAGGAAAACGCAATTCCGCACCTTAGGATATTTGTGGACAGCCCGATGGCAGTGCGTGTGACGGATGTGTTCAAGAAGTTCCCCCAGTTGTTCGACAGGGAAACTACGCAATTGCTGCGCAGCATCAGGATGCCAGGGCTGACCATGGTCAGAACCACCGCGGATTCCAAATCCATCAACCACATCAGCGGTACTGCAATCATCATCGCAGGTGCAGGAATGTGTACTGGCGGGCGCATCAAGCACCATCTGGCAAAGAACTTGCCGCGCTCCCAATCCACAATCATGTTCGTGGGCTACCAGGCCATCGGTACCCTTGGCCGCCAGATAATCGAGGGTGCTGAACGCGTGCGCGTTCTGGGCGAAGAGATTCCAGTCAAGGCGAAAATCACCAGCCTGTCAGGCTTCTCCGCCCATGGCGACCGCAATGAACTTGTACGCTGGCTACGCACCTGCACCACAAAGCCACGCCATCTGTTCGTGACACACGGCGAAAAGGATGCCGCCTTCAGCTTTGCAGAGCACGTACGCAACGAGCTGGGCTGGGAAACCACGGTTCCCGAATACCTGCAAAAGGTGGAGCTGGATTGATTTTAATCCACAGATTTCCGCAGATTATCAAAGATGAATTTGTTCTGTTGAAGCCCCGTTGGGGCGACGGAACATAGCCGTGGGTGAAGCGAGCCGAATGGCGGCGAGCGAAACCCACGGGTACACGCCCTCAAGACTGGAGCCCCGTAGGGGCGACAGAAATAAAATTAATCACACAACATTTTTTCAAATAACCAACAAACAACAATCAAGGAGAAACATCAATGGCAGAAGAACAAGCAAGAGTGGCAGAATTTTCCAGGTTTGGAAAATCATTTCAACTCCTGGTCCGCAATGGCTATGACCTGGAAGAGGCAGTAAAACTGGACGAGGCACTTTGGGGCGCAATCAGCGCACCTGCAGATTTACTCATCCCCGACCCGAGGCTGAGGGCATTGCTGGACGCCAGCAAGACGGGCCGCATTACCTCCAGAGAAGTCAGGGCGGCAATCGCATGGATGCTGAAACAATTGCCCGACCACAGCAAGATCGTCCCAGAATTCGATGGCAAACTGTCACTTGCCGCCATCAATGCAGAAGATGAGGAAGGCAAGGCATTGGTCTCTTCAGCAAAGTATGTGCTGAATGAGCTCAATGCAGAAGACAAGGAGACCATAAGCCTGGAACAAATCAGGCAGTTCCTTGAAACAGTTACTAACCGCCCCTTGAATGGAGACGGCGTACTCACGCCAAAGGCAGCCACTGCCTCCAAGGAAAAGGTTCAGCAGGTGACAGATTTGGTGAACGACGTGGTAATCTCAACTGGCGGCGCAAAAGACGTGGATGGCTCACAGGGCTTGGACAAGGCAACCATGGATGCATTCCTGGCCGAAGTGCCAAAGTACCTCGAATGGTATGACAAGGGCTTGATACCTGCAGGAAAAGACTGCACCGACATTATGATTTTCGGCACGGATACACCTGCCATGTCTGCAACCGTGCAGCTCAATTCCGCCAAGGTGGACCGCTTCTTCCAATTGTGCGAACTGCTTGATTTCGACTCACGCATTAACGGCCATGTCGTCTCCACAATCAACAGGGTAGATACATTCGATCCATCTGCTCCAGAAGTGGTCAACACATACCAGGATGCACTGCCAATCGCATCACCAAACTCCGCAGGACAGCTTCCACTTAACCCAGAAAAAGTCAGCCCCGCATACCGCGCATGGATGACGGACTTCGCAAAGGTGGTGGAAAAGGTTCTTGGCTCCAAGCCTGAATTCCTCACAAAGGCCGAATGGGGCAAGGTCAAGGCCACATTTGCCCAGTACGAGGGCTGGCTTGCATCAAAGGCAGGCGCCTCCGTTGAGAAGGTTCCGATTGACAGGCTCCGCGGCTACCTGAATTGCGCACCTCTGATGGAAGAAGTCTGCACACTCATGGCGGCGGACAAGAAGGTCTCAGACATTGCGGCAGCAGCCCGCCAGGTGGAACGCCTGCTCATGTACCGTACCGACCTGCTCCGCATCGCGAACAACTTCGTCAACTTCTCCGAACTATATGACATCAACGGAAACGCCATATTCGAATGTGGCAAGATGGTCATCGACGGGCGCTGGTTTGAGGTGTCCTTCAAACTGGACAACCCAGCCACCCACAGTGCGCTTGGCGCAGCAAGCCAGATGTTCCTGATGTATGTTGAGGTCAACATGTCCCCTGCCCCGCCAATGAACGTGGTCATTCCAGTCACCAGCGGCAGCAAGGGCAACCTGTTCGTTGGCAAGCGCGGCGTGTTCTACGATATGAACAATGTTGACCACGACGCGAAGGTCGTGAAGATTATCGAGAATCCAATCTGCCTCACCGAGGCGCTTCTCGCTCCATTCAGCAGACTTTGGGGCATCATCGAAGGCAAGTTGGCGGCATGGTCCAAGGATTCCGAAAGCAAGTTGCAGAAGAACTTCACCGAGGCAATCACTGTCGATCCCAACAAGCCAGCTCCTGCGCCAGCAAAGCCAGAGCCTGAAAAGAAGGAAGGCAAGATGAACGGCACTGCCATGATGGGCATTGGTGTTGCAGCCGCGGCATTAGGTTCCGCACTGGCCTTCATATCCAAGACACTGTCTGGCATGACTGGCTTCCAGATATGGATGATGGTTATCATCGCACTGCTGGCATTGATGCTGCCCATCTCCATCATCGCCATAATCAAACTCAGCAGGCAGGACATCAGCGCTATCCTGGAAGGTTGTGGCTGGGGTATCAACCTGAGGCTGCGCCTCAATGGTGAAGTCCGCCGCAACTTCACCCACTTCGGAGAGTACCCCGCTGGTGCCAAAGGCACGCCTAAGAGCTATGCGCTTATGTGGATTATCTTCATAATCATCATCGTCCTTCTCAGCGTCGGCGGATGCAAAATAAGCAAGTATTGCAAGGAAAAGAAGGCTGAAAAGCCGAGGACTGAACAGCTGGAAAAGGAAAAAGCCGAAAAGGAAAAAGCCGAAAAGGAAAAAGCCGAAAAGGAAAAAGCCGAAGCAGCCACAAAAGCTGATGCCGCAGCAGGAAAAGCTGATACTGCTGCTGGGAAGGCTGATGCCGCAGCAGGAAAAGCATCAGATAAATAATAGTCTCAATCCAAGTGAGCGCCGCTCGGCGCTCACAAAACACAAACGCAGCTTGAGTGAGCGCCGAGCGGCGCTCACATATACCAAA
The DNA here is from genome assembly GCA_017450525.1 of Victivallales bacterium. Taxonomy (GTDB): domain Bacteria; phylum Verrucomicrobiota; class Lentisphaeria; order Oligosphaerales; family Oligosphaeraceae; genus RGIG3456. Next base: position 15,235 of record JAFSTJ010000058.1, read on the forward strand.
ATGACCATAGATGATGTCATAGCCCTGGACGGCGGGCTTGCGCCATACAGGCAGAACCTTCAGCATCGCTGGCAAAGAGTGCAGGCTCTCTACAACGAATTGAAGGGAGACAAGTCCAACCTTAGCAAGGCAATGGACTGGCATCTTCGCTATGGCTTGCATTTTACTGGCAAAAAATGGTCATTTTGTGAATGGCTGCCCAACGCCACGCAAGTCTGGCTTGTGGGAGACTTCTCC
>JAFSTJ010000660.1 GCA_017450525.1 Victivallales bacterium
CCTCTGTAAAGAACTTCTTTGTTGTATCGAATGTTTCTTTGAAGTTTTTCATTTTTGATTGATTATGTATATCGTTAAATTATTGTTGTCGGTATCCTTCTTTTGATGGCGTGGTGCACTGGCTACTCCCGCCATTGTGTGAACGTGTTCCAGGGGATGTTTACGGGGGCCTTGCGGGATATGATGTCATCCACATGCATCAGGAAAGGGAAGTTTTCCAGGTTGACCTTACCCTTTGCCGCCTGTATTCTGAGTGCACGTGCCACGCGTTTTGCCACTACAAGGGATTCTAGTGTTACGCCCTGGAGTTTTTCCAATGCCTGGTCGATGTCGAAGCCTTCGCCTAGGAGGATGCCCACCTTGCGTGTCCTGCCGCCATATACCGTGACATACAGGTCGCCTATGCCGACCATGAAGCTGTCCTTCGTGCCGCCCTGCATTCGCACAAGCAAATCCATTTCCCTGCTTGCCTGCAGGAAGGCTGCTGCCTGGGAGTTGTAGTGGATTTCGTTTTCGTTTCCGCTTTTGCGAATGTTCTCACCAATGGTAAGAGCGATGCCAAGAGCGTATCCATTCTTCAATGCCACCGCCGCCTCCACGCCGATCACATCATCGGTGAGGATTGGGTGGTAGTAGTTTGTAGCCATGGCGTCTCGCATCATTTCCAGCGCGGCTTTGTCCTTGCCGCAGAACGCCACCAGGGACTGGTCGTGGGCTACCAGCTCATAGCTGGTGCATGGACCACCGATGGCGCAGAGGCTGTTGGTCTTGCCAAGTGCGTCAAGTGTCTTACGCCAAAGTTGCGGATAGCAGAGCAGGGTGCCGTCCTCCATATCCTGGAGTCCCTTTGTCACCGTGAGCAGCGGCGTTCCGTCAGGTATGATTGGTAGCACATTTTCAGAGAACCATTGCACGCCGAATGAACTTACGCCGCCGATGATGAAGTCCACGCCCTTTATGGCGTCATTCACCTGACTGAACTGGTAGAATGAAATGCCTTCTGGAAAGTCCCGTGTGAATTTGGGGTGCCTGTTGCATTTATGGCAGGCGTCGATGATCTCCATGTCCAGCGGGGTGCCTACCAGTCGCACATCGTTTCCATTTTCCCGCGCAGGGAACGCCAGGGCAGAGCCCATCATCCCTGCTCCGATTATTGCTATTTTTGCCATTTATTCAAATCTCCTCTATGAATTCCACATTGTCCAAAGTTGACAATGCCTCAACAATCTCCCTGTGCTTTGCCTTCATCAGTTTGTGATGCTTTATTGTCACCTTCAAGGTATATACGCCTAGGCCAGTGTTGGCGTAGGCGGGGTTGAATTCTATCTCGTCCAGGTGCAGTCCGAATTCCCTGATTGCCTTTATGAAGTCCTGCAATGCGTTCTTGTTTGTGAGTTCAAGGTGCAATTCCATGTATTTTGAATGGCGTTTGAACTGCGTTTCAAGATTAGGGAACAATGCCACGCACATTATCATTGCAAAGAAGCCAATGATGGCGCTGGTGTACATGCCGAAGCCGATGCAAAGGGAGATGATGGCGTTTGCCAGCAGGCTGACCGAAGTGGTAAGGCCCTTGAGCTGGTTTCTTGAACTGAACAGCAGTGTATTGCCACTGATCATTGACACGCATATCAATGCGGCGGCGGACAGAAATGTGAAGGGCGCATTCAGCACTGTCAGAGCGAATTCATCGCATAACGCGGCGAATACGCTCGCCACGCCAGCCAGTATGAATGTGCGCAAGCCAGCCGTATGCCTTTTGGTGGCGCGCTCGCAGCCTATCATAGCAGACAGGAACAGTGCCATGCACACGCGCAGCAATATTGCTCCAAGATGCATGGACTGCAATGCCCATTCACCAATCAATGCCCCTATCAAATCGTGGTTTTCCAGCATTTGTTCACCTCATTTTCCAGTTCCGTCCACGCCTTTGCATATATTCCATAATGGAGTAGTATTCGTCATTCTCCGTGTCAGGTTCGTTTGGTATGACCTTGTTCTGTCCTTCTGCCAGACGTTGTGATATTTTGCTCTGTATTACGGACAGTTCCTCCTTCATCCTGCCTAGTTCGTCTTCCTCCTGTTCTTCGCCTGAATGTCTGCTGCCGTAAGAGCATGACAGGTACAGCCCCAGCTTGGCGCAGGCGGGTCCCACAAGTTCGTACAGTATGCTGGAGGACATGATTATTGTCTGTAGTATGCTGCCTGTCTCGCCGCCGATGATGCGGGCACCCAGGGCTGCCAGACCAATTGCCACGCCTGCCTGGGGTATCAGTGCAAGCCCGAGATAGTTGCGTACCTTGTTGGATTTTCCTGTGGTCAGGCATCCTAGCCAGGCACCAGCGTATTTGCCCAGGATGCGGACGAAGAAGTACAGCACTCCGATAAGCAGGAGTGGTTTCCCTGCCAGTGCGCTGTCTATGTCCAGCAGTGTGTCTAGCCTGAATTGTAGGCCAGAACGTACGAAGAAGAGCAGCAGTATGGGTGGCGCGAAGTAGTTCACCTGCCTGAAGAGAGCGTCATCTTCGGCCAGGTTTGTATAGACCATTCCCATGGTCATGCACGCCAGCAGAGGGGATACGCCCAGTGCCGCGCCTATGCCGCACAGCGCCAGTAGCGCGGCTACAGATATGATGAGCCTGTTGTCAACTGAGCGTCTGTTCGCGACCATGAATTTCATGATGCATCCGCTGGCGCCTCCTGCCACGATCATAAGCAGGTTCAGCATGATGGGCTTCATTATGATTTGTGAATTGACTGCGCCTCCCATGAACGCCATGGATATGGAGACTGCCACGGAGAAGGCGATTAGGCTTACGATGTCATCCAGCGCTACCACGGAGAGCAATGTATCCACATAGTCGCCGCTGGCGTTAGTCTGGCGTATGGTCATCATTGTGGAGGCAGGTGCAGTTGCCGAGGCCAATGCCGCAAGTATTATGGAGAATGGCAGGCTCAGCTTCAAAATAAAGAACGTGAGTATGAATACGAACAGGGAGGCTATCAGCGATTCGAATATGGTTATGATTACCAGCTTCATGCCATTTCTCAACAGTATGTCTAGTTTGAAGAATTCGCCCGACGAGAATGCGATGAAAGCCAATGCGATATCGGAGATGAAGTCAGTGCCTGTGATTATGCTTTTGGGGATTGCGTTGATGCAGCATGGGCCAAGCGCCACGCCCATAAGTATGTAGGCCGTGACATTGGGCAGGCGGAACAGCTTTGTCACCCTCGTGGCAAGGAAACCGCCGAACAGCATGATTGCGATGGATATCACAATCGTCGCCACGGGGGACAGCCCTTCCAGGTATGTGCTGATTTGCAATGTCATTAGTTTTCTACTCTGTTTAGTACAAATATCATAATTTTACGTGCTTGTTGCTTTTGTCAAATGGTATTTTTTGATTTTGCCAGCGAATTTAGGTACGCGGCTAGATGCCGCGCCACAGAATTACGCCACGGAACAAGTCAACGTCCTGATTGCGCGGCTCATGGCCGCGCACATTCGCATGACCGCGCACATAAAAATGATGATTCAGTTTGCAAAGATGTTTGTCTCATTTATAATGCGGGCAATTACCAAGGAGCATTCGATTATGGAAGCAAAAGAGCAATTGCGCAAGGTACTGGACATGCCTGTGCGCGTAAATGAATTTGGGCAAACGGGCAGGATGCATGTCCATTGCTGGTTCAACTACATGCAGCACATCGCATCTGTTCATGCAGGGGAGATAGGCTTTGGGCTGGCCGCGTTGAAGGAGAAGGGCTTCATCTGGGTATTGTCCCGCG
>JAFSTJ010000661.1 GCA_017450525.1 Victivallales bacterium
ACCCCCTGGTCGCCTCCGAAGTGGTGAAAACATTGATAGGCAGTTTCTCCCTGGTGCTGGTGGCTCCGTTTACCGCCTTCTTCGCTGGTTATATCTTCTCCAGGCATAATAAAAATAATCCACAGATTGACACAGATTCGCACAGAAATAATCTGTGATAATCTGCGTCAATCTGTGGATAAAAAAGACTAATATTTATATGATGGATTTGGGGTTGCCGTAACTGACGGCGGTGGCTATTGAGGCCAGTGCGTCGAAATCGTCTGGCACCTCGCCTTTGTCTGCCTTTTCCGCAAGCCACGCGCAGAATACACGCCTGAAATATTCATGCCTTACGAAGGACAGCAGGCTGCGGGAATCCGTCGTCATTCCGACGAATGTGGAAAGCACGCCGTACGCGGCATAGTTTTCAAAGCACTGTTGCATGCCGAACAGATGGTCACAGAACCACCAGGCTGGTCCTGCCTGCACCTTCGCAACCACGCCATCCTGACTGTAAGAGCCAGTGAGCACGGTCAATGCCGCATTATCGGCTGGATTCAATGTATAGAGAATCACACGAGACAGACCAGATGGTGCCTTTTCAAAGTCGTCCAGCATGCAGGTGATGGAGCGTATGTCGCAGGTGTGGCCGATGCCAGCGTATCCGCCAGCGGGACCTGCCAGTGTGCGAAGGCGGCTGCTGGTCTGGCGTCTTGCGCCAATGTGAAGTTGCATTGTCCAGCCATGGCTGGCGTATTCCTCCGCAAGCAGCCTCAGTATGGCGGATGCGATGGCGCAGGTTTCGTTTTGGGGCAGGGGCCCTTCCAGCAGTTGTGCAAAGCGCTGCTGTTCCTTGCCGTCCGATGCGATGTATATAAATCCATCGTCAAGTGCATGGTCGGCGAATCTGCAATTTGCGGCGTGAAGCGCCTCGATGCGCTGCGAGATTGCCTTTGCGAAACTGTCCCAGTCCTTGATGCTGATGCTTGTTGCACTTTGCAGTTTGCCGATGAAGTCGGCATTGCAAGCCACAATGTCGTCGCCACGCAGGGAAGGCACGATGCCTTTGCGTATCGAGGCGAATGGCGTCAGGTCTTCGCATAATTGCACGCAGGGCGCCGCATATTCCACGTTGAATGTGTCAAGAAGCCCGCAGGCGGAGCATTTAGGTTGCTTAAGGCATTCATTTGCCTTTTCCCAGATTGCTGGGGCAGTATTTTCGTTTAGCTGTTCGTCAATGTCGAAAATGCGTTTAAGTTCCAGTTCGCTCCAATGATAGAGAGGATTGCCGATGAGGCGCGGCAATGTGCCAGCCCATGCCTGGAACTTCTCGTAGTCGCTGGCCTCGCCAGTTATGTACTTTTCTGGAACGCCGCAGATGCGCATGGCACGATGCTTGTAGGGATCACTTTTTACCCATAAGTCTGCCATGTTGGCAAAAGACTTGTTGGCGGCAATGTCCGCTATGGACAGGTGGTTGTGCCAGTCTATGACGGGCAAATCCTTTATCAAGGCAAACAACTCGCTTGCCAAAGGAGCTTTTATAAGGAGATTTTCGTTCATTGTTTTATTATGTGGGCGCCGGGCGGCGCCCACCAAGGTTGCCCTGGCGGGAACACGCCAGGGGCGCTAGTTGGGTTTGTGTGGGCGCCGAGGCAGCGCCCACAGTGATTATTTGTCCAATATACGGGCGTCTGTCAGGAACAGTGGGTAGTCCAGTATGGGCAGGCGCGGGAAGAGCAGGTTGTAGCCGTAGTTGCCGTCGCAGAAGTTGACCAGCTTCTTGATGCGATAGACACGTGCGGTGATTGGATCGATGAGGATTGGCTTGTCCAATTTCAGTTTGCCGATGTAGGTCTCAATCTTGATTGGCATGACAACGCTGTCCGCATCCACATTGCTTACCTGGTAGTAGGAGTAGATTGGGATGTCCTTGTAGCGGAAGCCACAGGTTGTAGCAGTGATGGCCTCCCTGCAGAAGCGGGTGGTGTAACTCATTGCCACCATTGGCATTATCTCGAAGCAGCAGTTCATCTTCTTGACCTCGGCGTCAAACAACCATGCGAAACTCTGCATTGCGCGGAATGACAGTTTCGGCTTGTAGTTGTCTGGATCACGGGCGTCAATGACACCCTGCGCATGGACGGTGCCCTTCAGGTAGCCGTTGCCGATGTCGCAGCAGAGGAAGTAGCTTGTCATGTCAATTTCCTCGCGCAAATCCGTGATATAGCGGCGTGTCAGATAGCGAGCCTGGCTGCCTTCTGTGCTCTTCCAACCGCGATGCAGGGTGATGGTCTCTGATGGCCTGCCATTTTCGCCCTGCCAGATTACGATGTTGCGCCCGCTTTCCTTTATGAGGTCACGGATGAACTGGAGGCGGTCATGGTAGTATATCTCAGGTATTCCCTGATATGGATGGTAGGTGAAGATATCTATGTGCTCGGCAATGCCGTTGTCGAACAGGCCCTGTATGTATTCGTTGCAAATTGCGCAGCCTGCAATGGAGCCGCCGATGATTTTCGCCTCTGGCTGCACCTGGTGCAGTGCCTTTTCGGTTATTGCCACAAACTTGGCATATTCTGAAGGAGGCTCCCACACGATTTTGTGTATCATGGGCGCGATTTCTTCGCTCTTTTCAAAGGGCTTGCGGAAGAAGCCAGCATTGGGCTCGTTCCAGACTTCCCAGTGGAATACCCTGGTCTTGAAATGCTCCGCCATCGCCTTGCAGTAGTTTTCCCAGGCATGGATGCATTCCTCGCCGAACACTGTAGGCGAGAACATATATGTATTGTGGGGCGGGACAGGCTTTGCGCTTCCCATATAAAGGCCATTGCCGAAGGACAGGCTGAACCAGGGCTGGATGCCCGCTTCAAGAAGCCCGTCCACGATGTTGTCGAGCCAGTCGAAGTTGTAAACGCCCTTTTCCTGCTCCGCGCGTGGCCAGCCAGACTGCAGGCGCGCCCACTTGACGCCGGATTCCTTCATGATTGGAATCACCTTGTCAAAGTCATAACCGCATCTATGGTCGAGAAGTTCGAAGCCCACGCCAAGGTGCGATGCCTTCACGTCCTTGCTGGCACGGTGTGGCACGTCGCAGATGTATTCCAGTTCGTCTTGGAAGCCGTCGTACTTTGGATCAAAGAACATCTCGAAATACTGTCTGAGTTCCTTTGACCTGGGGTTCATTTCGTCCTGTGGAATGAAGTCGATCACAGGAAGCTGGCTTGAATAATCAGTACTCATTTGTTTTCTCCTTGTGGTTGTCCTAGTATTTCACGATGTTTACGAATGTAGTTGTCTTCCCATCCGATATTGAAGTGCAGCCATTCCGTGCCATTCTGCATTGCGGTGCGAAGTGCATTGAAATAGAATGGGAATTTGCGCTGGACAAAGACGCGCGTGTCCTTGTGTGATGCAATCCAAGCCAGGAAGTCGTCGATGTCCTTTTCGGTGAGTTTGCCTGCATGGTAGTCGTCGAAGAGCTGCTTGAAGCGAATCATGTATTCGGTCCAAATCACCAGTTCCTTGCGGAATTGGTCCTCAGGCGCCTTTGCCGCCAGGGCGACTGCCATTTCATTCAGCTTCTGGTAAGCCTGCAGCTTTGTGCGGTTCAGTAGGGAATAGGGGTATGGAATGTGGCAATGCCCCGCGTTCAGCAGGAGCTGCTTGACTTGCCTGTAGAAGGCCTTTGCCTCCTCCACATCCTTGCCGAAAAGAATATGGTACAGCAGAGGCAGAGCCTCTTCCTCTGTTTCGCCTCTGCCTGCGCGTGCGAGCAGCACGAAGTTCATTCCATACACTGTCCAGTGCGGAATATGGAATTGCGTTATAACGCCTTCTATGCCGATTTTTGCGTACCAGTCCACCTCGTGGAACATCTCATGGAAGTGTATCATGGGCAGCGAGATGTAGAAGTTCACGCCCATGTAGTACTCGTAGATATAGACCGAACCGCCGTTTCTGCAGCGTAGCCAGGCAAGGATGTCCTCCGCATAATGGGAGTTGATTGGGCAGTCCTTGTCGTTTATCTCATGGTTGATGCAACGCCAGTAGGGCGAGATGCTGACGCCCATACCTTTCTCCAGTTTAAAGCCTTCAGACGGTGCGCTGTAGTTGATGTACGAACCAAAGCCCAGCGTCAGGTCTGGCCTCTTCTCCTGGAGGCGCTTTGCGATGTACTTAACCAAGTCGTGGTAGATTTTGTCCGCCTTGTAAACGTGTTCTGACACGCTGTACAAGTCTCCCTTGCGGTTCACGTCATAGAATTTCGAGCATTCCTTGCATTCGCACCAGCCGAAGCCATCATTTGGAACGATGGCGACTGTCTTGATTTCTGGATGCGCATCGCAGTATGCCAGCATGTTCTTGACGATTTCCTCTCGCAACTGCGGATTTGTGGTGCAGAGCTGCTCGCTAAGGAGCAGGCTACTCTTGCCGTCGTTGGATTCAATGCGCTTGCCATTGATTTCCGCGAAGAATTCAGGGTGCGTGGCATTGTACTTCCTGCCTGGAATCCAATAGTTGAAGTTGTGGTGCCCGCTTTCGATTTCGATGCCTCGGATGCGAGCCATGTCCTTCCACTCCTGCTTGCAGTCGTCATAGTACTTCATCCAGGTTTCGATGTAGTTCATCTTGTTCTTCGCCATCCAGTCCAGGAGCATGGGCGTCTCCTCTTCGCTGAAGGGAAATTCCTGCACAAGACCGCGTCTTCTAAGCTTTGGGCGCCTTGCCATTGCGATGACACCATTCTTTGGAGGCTGCACCTTGCGCGCAGGGTCAAAGCGGTCCCTGCCAGGCTCGAAGAAGTAGTAGCCGCCTATGCGTTCTGCCAGGTCATATACACCGTAGAGCAATTCCAGGTCATTGGGCGCGTAGATTGTTATCTTGCCGCCAGCGACCCTGATTTCAAAGGATGGCAACTCTCTCTCGATTTGCAGTTTTGCCTCAAGGCCGTACTTCTTCATTTCGTCCAGTGCCAACTGGTATGTCTCGATGCCAGGTACCTTCATCAGCGCATTGTATGCTTCTTGGGCAAATACCTTCTGGCCTTCCTGGTTCAGATGCACCCCATCATCGAAAATCAGTTCGTAGCGCCTGTCATAGATTGTCTTGTACAAATCCAGCAGCACATAGCCATTGTCCGCCGCAAACTTTCTTACGATGTCCCGTTGCGCATCCATGGACTTGTCAATGGATTTGCCTTTGAACGCATCTGCATCCCTGTAGCAATGCTTGTCATCAAGGATGGGCGGGAATGTGCAGACGATGACCTGGCAGCCATTAGGCAGCCCGCATTTGAACGCCTCCAGAAGGCGTGTCAATTCCTTATCGCTGACCTGGCGCAATGTGTTGAATGGATCGTGGTTGTTGCCGCCGAACTCTATAAGCACAACATCTGGATTGTGCTTGAGCACATCGCGTTCATAGCGTGCCATTGCCTCGCGTGCAGAATTGCCGCCCACGCCTGCATTGATGAGTTTGTAGCCATTGCCCAGTTTTGCCTGTAGCAGATTGAGCCAGTTCTCCTCTGGCTTTATGCCGCCACATACGCCTTCGACAATTGAATCGCCGAATGCAACTATTGTCTTTCCCATTTGTCAATTTCTCCTTTTGCGGCTTTCAAGTGTTTCCAGAATGCCATTAATGTATCCAACGGCAAAGATGTTGCCTTGCATGGTATAGCCTACATTCTCATTGCTCTCGCCAGCCATGGTTGGTGTGTGGTCTGGGCGCAACAGGCAGTCAGGCGCATATTTCTCGCCCCATTCCAGCAGCTTCACCATGTCGGTGGGGCCATTGTCGTGGAATGTCTCCCTGAAGCAGTCCCTGTTGCCTGTGATGTCCCTGAAATGCAGGAAGAAAATTCTGGGGCCGAATTCCTCGATGAGGCTAAATACGTCCTCTCCCATGGCGCGGAATGTGGCCTGGCAGAATGTGATGCCATGGCTGGGGCTGTCCACTATGGACATGGCGCGGCGGTACGCCGCCGCGCTGGTCAGCACACGTGAGTAGCCCAGCAAGGGCGAGCGCGGTGGGTCATCGGGATGAAGACCAAGTTTCACGCCTGCTTCCGCCGCCACTGGAGCCACTGCCTTGATGAAGTATTCGTAGTTGCTCCAGACCTGCTCCTCCGTGATTTTCAGCGGTACGTCATTGTTGATTTCCCTGATGTCGAAGCCACTGGTCAATGCGCCGCCGCGCTCCAGCAGGTCGTTCTTTGAGCGGAACCAGCCCACGCCCACCATGAAGTTGTAGCACAGCAGTTTAAGCCCAAGTTTGCCCATGTTGATGAGCATCTTCTGGTATTTCTCAATGTCCTCGTCCCTGCCAGGCAGGCCAAGCTTGATGCGGGACATGTCGAATTCGTCGCCCTCCAAGGCATACAGCGTGAAGCCTGCCTCCTGGAATCGGTCCCTGACGGTCTTCAGCACCTGGAAGTCCGACGGGTCATTCATCCCGCTTAGTTCAGGCGCGGCCTTTGTCACCGCGTATTTCACGCCAAGTTGAGAAGCCAGTTTCCATTGCAGGTTTGGCTTCACGGGAAGCATTAAACCAAGTTTCATAATCACACTCCAGTTGATGCCAGGAATCCACCATCCACGGGCACGGTGATGCCAGTGACGAACGCTGCCTTGTCATCGTCCAGCAACCATTCCACGCAGCCCAGCAGTTCCTGTGCCTCGCCGAAGCGCTTCATTGGTGTGTGCTGCATCACGTTCTTGCCGCGCTGGGAGAGGCCGCCGTCTGGCGTCCGCAGGTACTTGACGCTGCGCTCGTTCACGAAGAAGCCAGGAGCCACTGCGTTCACGCGGATGTTTGCGGTTGAGTAGTAGTTGGAGAGCCACTGGGTGAAATTCAGTATGGCAGCCTTGCTCATTGCGTATGCCGCCACCCTGGTCAATGGGCGGTATGTGTTCATGGAGGCGAAGTTCAGTATTGAGCCGCCGCCTGCCTTTGCCATCTGCGCGCCGAAAATGCGGCTTGGAATGACAGTGCCCACCGTGTTGATCTGCAGCACGCTGGAGAATGCCTCGATGTCAATGTCCATGAAGCCGCGCTCGCCTTCTGGCAGTGTGCCATCCAGTTCCCTGGGGTCGAACTCAGTGATGGTGCTCATTGCCTTGATGTTGTTGCCGCCTGCGCCATTGATGAGGAAACGGCATGGTCCCCATTCCTTGCAGACCGTCTCTCCGATTTCCTTCATGCGTGCCTCGTCAGTTACGTCACCTGCCTCGATGCGGCAAAGGCCGCCCGCTGCCTTTATTGCCTGGGCCGTCTTCTCCAGTTTCTCCACCGTGCGGCCAATCAGCACCACCTTGCATCCCTTTGCCGCCAGCATTTCTGCTATCACAGAGCACAATGTGCCGCCTGCACCAGTAACTACCGCAACTTTATCTTTCCATTCCATGTGTCAATTTCTCCTATGAAAGTTATTGTTTGCTGACGGCAATGCCGTCGTTACTCCCAATTTCCTTGATTGTATTCAACAACTCCTTTGCCAGGCGTTGTTTGTTTTTGCCTGAAAAGTCCCTTTTCGTGCCGATGATGGTGAGTGCGCATGCCACGGCGCCTTCAGCATCCCGCAAGGGCGCGGACATTGCCGCCACATTCCAGCGATTTGGATTTGTGTTCAGCACGTATCCATTGTACCTGATGGAGGCAATGCCCTGCAATATGGTCTCTGGCTGGCGTTTTTCCAGCAAGTCCAGCCTGCATCCTTCCGCCAGGCGGAGGATTGCCTCTTGGCTTTCATCAACCAGAAGCGCCGCTCCCACAGAGCCTTCTATCACGGGAAAACTGCTGTTCACCACGCTGACCAAACTGTAGGGGCCAACTGGCTCCGCTCGCTCTATTGTTACCTGCTCATTTCCGCGTCGAATGGACAGCTTGCACGCCATGTCAATCCTTTCTGAAAGGGAATGAACTGCTTGCCTGGCTGCGGAAATGCGCTGCACCGAACTTTGGAAACGCGTGAATATGGGCAACATTCCATTGCCCAGCACAAACACGCCATTTTTCTTTCTAAGCACCCAATTGCGGGCCAGCAGCGTCCTCAGCATTCTGTAGGCCGTGCTAGTGGACAGACCCAGTTTCTCGCAAAGTTCGGTCTGCCGCAGTCCATCCCTTGCCATGGCGAGGAGTTCCAGCATTTCCAGCGCCTTCTCCAGCGCGGGGATTGTATGGCTTTGCGCCTCCATCCTAGAAGTACCCGCCCTTGTCAATGATTTCGGAAATGGTGTCGCCTTGATGCACCCATGAGAAAATATCCACCTCGTTGCGCTCGATGCCTTCGGCGCGGAGCAGCACGTCGTATGCGATTTCCCTGGGGATGCAGAGCACGCCGTCAATGTCGCCAAAGATGATGTCGCCTGGACGGACTGTGACCTTGCCGATGCGGATTGGCACCTGGTAGTGTGTGATCATGCAGCGTCCAAGTGAGCCATTGCTGGTGCGGTACTTGTAGAAGATGGGGAATTTTTGCTCGAGAATCTGCTTTGTATCGCGGATGCCGCCTGCGATGACTGCGCCGCGTATGCCCTTTGTGATTGCGGTGGCTGTCATGACGCCGCCCCACAGTGAGGCCTCTGTGTCCTCACTGGTATCCCAGACCACCACGCCTTCAGGCTTGAAGTCGTCAAGCATCTGGGCGCGGAATGTCATTTCGCCTTCAATCATGCAGTTTGGTGCGCTCTTCACTGTGAATGCCTCGCCGCACACGGTCATCTCGTCCCTCAGGGGCATGATGTCGCTGGGCAGGTTCTGGTTGAGGAGGCACAGTTCCCTCATGACATCATTCACGCAGCCAGTGTAGAGTTTCTCATAGCGCTGGCATATTTCCTTGACTGGCACTGGAAATTCGTTGTTGGGGATGCGCTGGCGAACTGCAATCAGTTTGTCCAGTTTCATCAAACCCGCTTCCTTTGCCTTGCCTCTCATGTCTTGTAGTGATGGCATTTCTTTTTCTCCTTGCGTTGTTGGTTAACTTCTTTATCTGTAAAAAATCTCCATTTGTGCAATTTGACTGTGGACTGTGCTTGGATAATCATGGAATTTTTG